>SVHO01000009.1 GCA_015055725.1 Clostridiales bacterium
TTTGGCAGCCTTATGGCAAGCAATGGTCATTGGCATAAGCCCTGCGCCTTCCGTTTGATGGTGCGCAACAAGGTATATGTTTTTATGGCCTGCATCTATCATAGACTTCAAAACGTAATATAAATAATTTGCATATGCGTCTTCATCTACGTGGAAGTGGCTGGGTTTTGGTTCACAAACAGCGTATGAAGCCACGCCATACCAAATTGGTGGGCAAACGACTATTTCCTTTTCCTTTTCAAGTTCTCTCAAACAACCTGTAATAACAAGCGTATCCGTTCCGCACGAAGCGTGGCGGGCATGGTATTCTAACGTGCCGATTGGAATAATAAACGGAACTTTACGATTTACCGCATCTTGGATTTCATCGTATAACATTTCAAGCATTTGCATGGTTTTTTTCTCCTATTTAAACTAATTATTGTTTATATAGATTATATGTGAAATAAAATTTAAAGTCAAGGCAAATGGATAAAAACGCTTACTTAATAAGTGAGTTTTTTTAATTCTTAGCGTAAAAATCATACAGTTCTTCGGTTGCAAAGTGCATTTTTGTTAAGTAATTTTTTGCCGTTTTTAAATACATAAAATAAGTGGTTTTTTCAGTTGCAATATCAAACGCGTCACCACGCCCCAAAAAGTCGTATTCAACGTGAACTGAATACATTGATTGCGGGGGTTTATTTATAGAAAAAGGTTGTCCGTCAACTTCACCCGTTATGGTAAACCCGTTTTTATCGTGAACAACGTGTCCGTTCCCAACTTCTATACACTTAACCTTGTTATTATAATAATCTTCTATCCTAATATCGTCTTCAAAATGATAAGTGCCGTTTTCAACTTCTTTTTTTACTTCGGCACGCTCCCAGCGATACCAGTCGGGAATATGTGAAAAACCTTTATCGGTGTTTACGCCGTGAAGCCTTGATAAAGTGTCCATTTCCCATTTTGCGCCACACTCGTTGCACCAAAGGTGAACGCCCGCGCTATCCATTTCAAACTCTTTATTGCAAACGGGGCATTTATATAATATTTTATGTAATCCTTTTGCGCGTTCTTTGCACTTAACGTGTAAATTATTATCAACCTGCCATTTATACTCGTCTTTTATAAAAGCCTTTTCAATTTTTTCTTGAATTTGCTCTGCCGAAGAAGTTTCAACTTCTTGCTTAGAACAAAGTTGATAAATGTTAGCTTCTTGGCGGATTTTTCTATAAGGGTGCTTGCACCATTGTGGAGAGTTTATGAAATTTCCGTTTGACATACACATAACGAGTGGAACGGATAAAACTTTACAAAGTTTTCCAAGCGCTTTATCAAGCCGTTCGTTTATTCCTGCAAAAGAAAATCTTGCTTCGGGGTAAATAGTGCAGGTGTGTTTAAGTTTTTTGATATAATAAATTATGTGTTTAGCCGTCACGATATCGTGCGTAAACTTTCTCTTTGGCATACCGCCTATTCCGCCCATTAAAAAGTTGCCTCTGCGAAACTCTTCAACAGACATAACCCACCCCGTCGTGCGGGGCATAAGCCCCGTGACTATTTGCGGAAAATCCATAAAAGATGCATGAGTTGCTAAAATTAAGTAAGGACCTTTTATTTTTTTAACTTCTTTATCAACTTTAACGCGTCCGTTGTTAAAAAGCATATAAAAAGGTGCGGCAATAAATTCCACAATCTTCAAATACCACCTTGGTTTGTTGGGTTTGCGGTTCATATCAAACCGTTTGCCTAACTTCATCATTTTTGTCCACCTTTATTGTTTTTTTATATTATACAAAAGTTTTATAAACTTAATATAAATAAAAACGCCATTTTTTTGGCGTTTTTTGTTGTTAGATAAACATTTTTTCAATTTCTTCTTTGCTAACAGCTCCAACCGATTTTTTTACGGGTTTTCCGTCAACGAAATAAAGAAGAGTGGGGATAACTTCAATACCGAATTTTACAGCAAGTTCCATTTGCTCGTCAACGTTAACCTTACCAACTTTCACTTTCCCGTCGTATTCGCGGGCGATTTTTTCCACAGTTGGCATAAGCATCATACAGGGTCCGCACCAGGTTGCCCAAAAGTCAACTAAAACGGGCGTTTGGCTTTTATAAACTTCGTTTTCAAAATTTTCTTTCGTTAAAATAATTTCCATACTTTTCTCACCTCTAATCTTTTGATTTATAATAAAGCAAACAATGGCAATACCCTTCAAACTCAGGGTCGGCAATTTGCTTTTTAAACTCTTCACACATACATTTATATTCTTCAGTTCTACTTAACCTGCACGGGCAATATCCACCCGTTCTCTTTAATCCTTCTTTAATCGTTTTTACTATTTCTGCATCTTTATTTAAGGTTATTTTCATAATTTCAACTCTCCTTTTAAGCAAATATAACGTCGAAAACAAGCATTAAGCAAAATCCGAAAAGCAAAGCGTAAGTTGCACCGCGTTGACTGCCGTGTGCGTGCGTTTCGGGTATCATTTCGTCACTTATAACGTATAGCATCGTTCCACCTGCAAATGCAAGGGCATAGGGCAAAATAGCCGAAGAAATGCTAACTGCAAAATATCCTATAAGCGTACCTATAACTTCCACCACTCCCGTTAGCGTTGCATATACTAGCGTTCTCTTTTTTGATATACCTACGGCAAGCATGGGCGCGATAATAACCATACCTTCGGGAATATTTTGAAGGGCAATTCCACCTGCAATAATAAACGCCTGAGCCGTGTTTCCAGACCCAAAGCCAACACCCGCTGCAATACCTTCTGGTAAATTATGTATAGCAATCGCTAAAACGAAAAGCAAAATTTTATTTAATTTTGGGTTTTGTTTATGGTTTTCAATTTCTCCGCCTGCAAGTTTATGTAAGTGGGGAACGGCTTTATCCATTAAATTTAAGCAGATTGCGCCCAAGAATATGCCGATTATTGCAATTAACACGCCGTATTCTCCGCCGTATTCAACTGCGGGTAAAATCAAACCTAATATCGCCGCAGAAAGCATAACACCGCTCGCAAAGGATAAAACGATATCACTAAATTTATGAGAAAGGTTTTTAAATATAAACCCTATAACCGCGCCAATCACCGTTGACGTTCCAACGCCAAGCGCAGTAATTAAAACTAATTCCATACTTTTCTCTTTACTTATTTTTTACAATTTTATCATATATATTATACTTATTGCAAGAGTTTTTTAAAAATCTTAATTAAAAAAGGATTACCTAAGTAATCCTTCTTAATTTTTTATTTATTTTTTAAGCTGTTTCCGAGATAAGTTCCAAAAGAAATGGTTGATTTTCTTTTTTCAGTTGATGGGGAAGACGTTCTTTTATCACCGCGACCGTGTCTTCTGTCTTTATCACGTTTCCCACCGCGTTCGGTTTTGCGCCTGTCTTGATTGTTCCTACCTGCGTTATAAGGCTTAGAAAATTCATCTTTGTCGTTGGGGACGATAACAACGTATCTATTCGGTTCTTTTCCGTCGCTTCTTGTGGTGACCGTTTGGCTATCAGCAAGTGCGGTGTGAATAATGCGCCTTTCAAACGGACTCATAGGTTCTAAAATAACTTCGCGCTTCATTTCAGTTGCTTTTTCTTCAAGTTTATGCGCAAGTTTAATAAGCGTTTCTTCTCGTCTATCGCGATAGTTTTCACAATCAACAACAACTTTTTTATATTCTTTTTCGCCAATGTTTAAGCACGCGCCTGCAAGAGTTTGGATTGCATCTAACACTTCTCCACGATAACCGATAACTGAAGAAGAATCTTCCGTGTTTAAGGTTATAACCGTTTTTGGTGCGCTTGAAGTCAAAGTTGCAGTTGCTTTGATATCCATAGCGTCAATAATCGCTTGAACGAATTCAACCGTTTCTTGTTCTCTATTTTGTTTCTTTTCAATCTCTAAAACTGCTTTGCCTTTCAAAATTCCAAACAGACCTTTCGTTGGTTGTTCAATAACGGTAATTTGTGCTTGTTCTTCGGTAATTCCAAGTTCCTTTAAGCCTAATTCTTTGGCTTCTTCCACCGTTTTGCCAGTAAATTGCATTTATATTTCCTCCGTGCGAAAATCGCTTTACTTTATTCTTCCACGAATATGTTTTTTGCCGTCCGCCGTGCCGGATAAAAAGTCACCCGTTGCTTCTTCAACTTTTTTCTTGGGTTCTTCTTTAACTTCTTCCTTTGCAACGTAAACTCTGCCACGGATAACTTCCGTTTTTTTGTTTGCGCTTTCTTTTTTAAATTTAGCGTCGACTATAGCGTTTATAGCAAAAGTAGTTAATAAACTTATCGTTGAACTAAGAATAATATAGATTGAGAAAGCAGACGTATACATGAACGCGAATATTGCCATCATAGCAGGCATCATCCACTTCATAATTTTTTGCGTTTGAGCGCCTTGTCCGTCAACCGTTTGAAGTTCCATTTGCGCCTTTTGGGTTTTACCCATTACTATTTGAGTAAGCAATGAAATGCCAGCGGTTAAAATAACTAAAATAAAGTATCCGTTTGGCTCACTAGTTTCTTTATCAAGGTGTTTAATAAGATTCTTATATTCAGTAGAACTGATTACGTCGCCTTTATATGAGTGAGTGGTCTTAAACGCAGACCAACTGCTTTCAACAGGGTGTTTTGTTGGGCTATCGGTCACCCAAATGTTTTTAATCCACAAGAAAGACGTTTTAACTTCACGATATTTTTTTGCAGACATAATGCTTTGAATATCGTTAATAAACTCGTCGAAAGATAAAGTTCCATCTTCTTGCGAAGCCTCTACATACGTTTGTCCTTTTAGGTTAACTAAATTATTATTCTCTTCGTTTTTTATTAAGTTAGCGTAGTTGTTTTTTGCATCTTCATCTTCTATAAGCGAATAACATATGCTCTTCCATTCTTCATTTTCGCCAGTTTTTACGTAGTATCTTTTATATTCTATATAACCGTTTACTGTTTTGACGGTTATATATGAATTAGCACTATTGTTTTCAACGATTATATTTCCTATAGTTATGCTATCATTTGTTCCTAAAGCATCGTATAATCCTTGGTCGTTTATTACTAATTCACCTTTTTCATTTCTCGTTATATAAATGTCATCTGTTTCAAGGCCAGAGTAAATAACGTTGTTATACGCCTTACTCATTTGATAGAAGTCCATTTTGTTTTGATATTTAGAATAATCCGTAAATGCGTTTAAGGCAACTATAAAGATAACCAACGTTAAAATAGTTGGAAGGCATGCGCCGAACATAGAATACCCGTTCTTTTTATAAAGCGCAAGCATTTTTTGATTATAAAGTTCTTTATTATCAGCATATTGCTTTTGCAATTTTTCAAGTTCGGGGCGCATTTCTTCCATTTTTAAAGAGTTTTTGCGCATAGACGCCCTTGACATATAATCAAACGGCAAGGTTATAAGTTTTAAAATAACCGTAAATAGCACTATCCCTAATGCTATAGAAGAACTTATTTTAACTAACCAAATAATAATTTCAACTAAAAAACTGCCCGTTGACGGCATGGTGAAATTTAATATACCACTACTATTCATTTAATACACCCATTTAACAACGCTTTTTTTATCGGGAACAGGGTCAAAACCACCCTTACACCAAGGCGTGCATCTTAAAATTCTTTTCATACCTAAAAAACAGCCTATAAAAAAGCCGTGCTTTAAAATGGCTTCAAGAGTATATTCCGAACAAGACGGAAAATACATACAAGTGCCTTTTGATAAATATTTTTGATAAAATCTTATCAGTTTAACGCCTATAAATTTCAACATAAGATTAATTTAAAAAACCGCCTTTTTTAAAAACATATCTCATTCCATCTTTAAATTCTTTAAGCGTATATTCACTTTGAACCTTCGGTATAAAAACAAAAAAGAAGTTTTGACCGATTTCGGGTATAAAACTTCTAAAAGATTCCCTTAAAAGACGTTTAATTCTGTTTCTTTTAACACTTCCACCGTGTTTTTTACTAACAGCGAAACCCGCTTTAAGTTCGTTTGACGGAAAATAAATAACCGTCAAACACGAACAAAATAATCTTTTCCCTTTATTAAAAACAAGATTGAAATCTTTTTCTTTTTTTAACCGGTAATCGTAGGTTTCCCTTTTCACTTTAATTAAGCGGAAAGTTTATGGCGACCTTTATTACGGCGTCTTTTTAAAACGTTCTTTCCAGAACGGGTTTTCATTCTCTTTCTAAACCCGTGCACTTTGCTCGTTTGTCTTTTCTTGGGTTGATAAGTTTGTTTCATTTTTATTTCTCCTTAAAACTTAAGTATTTTTTTATTTATGCTTTACTATTTTATATATATTTTATCGTTTTGTCAATTATTTTACGCGTTAATTCTAACAGGAAGAAGTAAATATAAAAATCCGTCGTTTCCAACTGACGTTATAATGCACGGGTCGATTGGAGAATTAAGGTTTAAGTTTATAAATTCTTCACCTGATATTTTAAGATATTCTGAAAGATATTTTCCATTAAACGCAATAGACATATCTTTTCCAGAAAGGTTGATTGGCATGTTTTCGTTAACATTTCCTATTTCTGATTTAGCAGAAACCGTCATACCTTCTTCTTTAATATCCATTTTAACAACATTATATCTATCGTTTCTAACAACTATGCCTGCTCTTTCTATAGCGTTTAATAAGGCTTGTCTATTAACTGTCACAACGTTTGTAAAAGTGGTTGGAAGAATATGATTATATTTAACGAATTCTCCTTCTATAAGCCTTGCGGTTAAAACGGTGTTTTCTAATTCAACTAAAAGCGTTTTATTTTGGAAAACAACTTTAACTTTTTCATCGTCTTTATCCAAAAGCCTAATAATCTCATTAAGCGCGCGTGACGGAATAACAACCTTCATATTTCCGCTTGCGTTAACTTCTTTTTTAACAACTGCCATTCTAAATCCATCGAGAGCAACGCCGGTGAGCGTTCCATTTTCAATTTCAAAAAGGCAACCTTTTAAAATTGGCCTACTATCGTCACTTGAGCAAGCAAATGAAGTTCTTTCAACAATTGTTTTTAATTCTGATTGAGAAAGTTCAAAATAACTTTCTTCTTCAATTTTTTCAATTTTTGGGAAGTTTTCCGTTGGAAAAACTTGGAGTTCACTTTCAGAATCGGAATATTTTATTTGTAATTGTCCGTCGTATAAACGGCAAAGTTCAACTTGTTCGTGTTCAAGTTTTTTTGCAAAATCCACAAAATACTTTCCTACAACAACAGTTTCGCCTTCCATCAAAACGTCTGCTCTAATCTTTTTTTCAATAGTTAATTCAGTATCGGTTGCAAGAAGAGTTAAAGTATCACCTTTTGCGGTAATTTTTATGCCTTCTAAAACAGGGTTCACTGCTTTAACTGAAAGCGCTTTGCTAACTTTTAACACTGCATCTGATAAATCAAGACCGTCACAAATAAGTTTCATATTTATTCTCCAAAAACACGTTATAAAAAATGTGTAAGTAAATTTTTTATATAATTATAGTAATAAATACATTATATAATATATAAGTTTAAAAATCAACTTTTTTAGCTTTTTTATGTGTAAATTTATATGGTGTAATTGAAATTTTTATTTTTTGCTTTAGCAAAATCTTATGAAGAGATTTATTATTAAAAAATTTAAAAGTAGTATTATTAGTATAGATTGTGATAATGTGGATAAATATTAAAAGATAAAGATTTTACTAATAAAAAGGCGGTTAATTTAAAGTTGATAGAATTGTAGATATGTTATTAAAAAATAATTTTAGTGAATAAATAAATAAGTTTTTTAAAAAAAAGTCATAAAAAAACAGTATAAAAAAGAATGTTAAAAGGATATCCACAAAGTTATCTACTTTGTTAAAAAGTAAAAGTTAATAAAAAAATATTTGTTAATTAATAAAAATTGTGTTATACTTTCAGTATGGAAAAATTATTTGATAAATACGGCGTTATTTTAAATGAAAATCAAAAGAAAAAATTTGAAAAATATTATGAATTATTAACGTTTTATAACGAAAAATTTAATATAACGGCAATAACAGAAAAAAATGAAGTTATAATTAAACATTTTATCGATAGCGCGTTAGGGCAAGAAAAAGTTGGTGATGGAACGTTGATAGATATCGGATCGGGTGGTGGATTTCCTGCAATTCCATTAAAAATAATGAACGATAAATTAAACGTCACTCTTTTAGAAGCCACAGGGAAAAAATGTGAGTTTTTAAAAGTTGTTATAAAAGAGTTAGAATTAAAAAATATAAACGTTTTAAACGGCAGGGCTGAAGATTTTGCAAAAGATAAAAATTATAGGGAAAAGTTTGATATTTGCACGGCAAGGGCTGTTGCAAAATTAAACACTCTTTGTGAATATTGTTTGCCGTTTGTTAAAGTTGGCGGAAAATTCGTTGCTTATAAAGGTGAAGCAAAAGAAGAAGTTAAAGAGGCAAAAAACGCAATAACCGTGCTCGGCGCAAAATTAAGAGAAGAATATTATTATAATTTGGAAGACTATTCGCGCGCTTTAATAACTATAGAAAAAGTTAAAAACACAGACCTAAAATATCCGCGCGGAAACGGAAAAGAGAGAAAAAACCCGTTATGATGGATTTAATAGTTAACACGGCAAAAACGGTTGCTGTGACTGGCCATAGAGTAATTTATCCTGATTTTGATAGAGAAAAAGTTGAAAAGTTATTTAATGATTTAATATTAAAAGGGTTTGATACGTTTTTAGTGGGTATGGCTTTAGGTTTTGATACTGAATGTTTTCATATTCTTGAAAAAATTAGAAAAGAAAAACAAATTAAAATAATTGCCTGCATACCGTGTAAAACACAATCTCAAAAATTTACGTTTAAGCAAAAAGAAGAATATGATAGAATGCTAAGCGTTGCAGATGAAAAAGTTTTCGTAAGTGAAGAGTATTCAAAAAGTTGCATGCAAAAGAGAAATCAATTTATGGTTGATAGAGCATCCGTTGTGGTTGCATATATAAAAAGAGATTTTGGCGGAACTGCAAACACAGTTAAATATGCAACAAAAAATCAAGTTCCAATTATAGAAATAAATTAAACCCCCTTGGAAAAACCAAGGGGGTTTTTGTTTTTTATATGATTATTTTTTTTCAATTCCGATAGATTCAAAATAGTCGTTAATTTGTTTTTCGGTTGGTGCATAATCAGGAACAGAACAGCAAGGGATGTTTGGTTCTCTGCCGTCAGAACAATAGAAAGGTGATTGCCAATCGTTTTCATACTTAACGCGGTCTTCTTCGTTATGGAAATCAGGGATATCATATGGCATACCACCGTTTAAAGTAGAGCGGTGTGCAAGAATAGCAACAGAAGACATATTTACTGCTGAGTGAATATCAAACGGATGTTCTGGTTCAACGTTTTTTTCTATGCAAGCCATAAACAAACGTGGGGTAAGATAGTCGCCACCCCAGTGGCCAGCGCCTTTGATTTTATCTTCGTCTGGGTCGTTCCACTCAGGCGTGTAATAAAGGTCTGGGGCTTCAGCATCTTCAGGTTTATCCCAAGGATTGTAGTGAAGAGCAATTTTGCTCATATCTTTCATACAGCGTGTGTTTTCAACTTGACCTTTAGTTCCAGAAACGCGCGTCCAATAACTTTCGCCAGCCAAACCAGAGTGAGCAAAGAACCTAAATGCTGAACCATCGTCGTTTAAGGTTGTCATAACGCTAAGGAAATCACCAATATGGCTTAATGAAGGGCGAGTTCTTGGAACAGGATGATAAACGGGGAGAGCGGTAACTTTTTTAGGAGTTGCACCCGTAATCCACATAATTGGACCAAGTGAGTGAGTTAAATAATAACTTCTTGGCAAATAGTTGCGCCAGTGTTTTAAGTTGAAACTTAATCTCTTTCTAAACGAAATATCGTTCGGGTTAGCCGCGTGGTTATATTCACACTCTGCAAAAAGAATTTTACCAAGTTTTCCAGCGTCTGCAAGTCTTTTCATTTCAATGTTATGAAGCATATGCATATAGTTTTCAGCAAGCATATAGATAACGCCGTTTTCTTTTTTATATTTTTCATAAGCGCGGATGAGAGCAACACCTTCTGCCATTGTACCGTTACTGATACATTCAGAATAAACGTGGATTCCACGCTTAAAGCATTCAATAGCATATGGTGCGTGTTCGTGGAAGTCGTTACCAAGAATAACGATATCTAAATCGTGTTCGATAAAAGATTCAAAATTATCGTAAATAACTGCGTTTTCTGCAAGTTGTGGTCTAACGGCTTCTGCGCGTTCTTTATCAATTTCACACAAAGCAACAAGGTCACAATCAAAATACTTAAAATATGCCGCAACGTGCATTCCGCGAACGCCACCAACAACACCAACTTTATATTTTCCCATTATTTATACCTCCATTAAGGGAATTTTCATTTTAATTTTATCACAACGAAAAAAGTGTGTAAATAGAAAAAAGATAGATAAATATATAAAAAAGTTAGGAAAAAATAAAAAACCCCTTGGAAAAACCAAAGGGTTTTTAGGATTTAAATGATTATTTTCTTTCTATACCAATCATTTCAAAATAAGCGTTTATTTGTTCTTCAGTTGGTTCGCCATCAGGGTTAGCACAGCAAGGGATATTTGGTTCTCTACCATCCATGCAATAGAAGGGTGATTGCCAATCGTTTTCATATTTAACGCGCTCTTCTTCCTTGTGGAAATCAGGTATATCGAAAGGCATACCACCGTTTAACACAGAGCGATGCGCCAAGATTGCAACAGACGACATATTGATTGCTGAATAAATATCAAATGGGTGTTCGGGTTGCTTGCCTTCTCTAATGCATGCCATAAACTTGCGTGGGGTAATAAAATCGCCACCCCAGTGGCCAGCGCCTTTGATTTTATCTTCGTCTGGGTCGTTCCATTCGGGGATATATTCAAGGTCAGGTTTATCAACGCCTTCAGGCAAATCCCAAGGGTTATAGTGAAGGAAAACTCTGTTCATTTCTTTCATGCAACGTGCATTTTCAACTTGCGCTTTAGTTCCTGCAATACGCGTCCAATAACTTTCACCTGCCATACCAGAGTGGCCAGAAAATCTAAATGCAGAGCCGTCGTCGTTAAAGGTCGTTATAACGCTGAGCGCGTCGCCAACATGGCTTAACGTAGGACGAGTTTTGTTTAATTTTTGATAAACGGGGAGGGCAACAACTCTTTTAGGTGTTGCACCCGTTATCCACATGATTGGGCCGAGAGAGTGAGTTAAATAGTAAGAACGGGGCAAGAAATTGCGCCAATGTTTTTCATTAAAGCTTAACCTTTTTCTCCAAGACGGGTCGTTTGGATTAGAAGCGTGGTTATATTCACATTCAGAAAAAAGAATTTTACCAAGTTTTCCAGCGTCTGCAAGCCTTTTCATTTCTATGTTGTGCAAGAAATGCATGTAGTTTTCGGCAAGCATGTAGATAACGCCCTTTTCTTTACCGTATTTTTCATATGCGCGAATAAGCTGAACGCCTTCTGCCATAGTACCATTACTGATACATTCAGAATAAACGTGGATTCCACGCTTAAAGCATTCAATAGCATATGGTGCGTGTTCATGGAAGTTATTGCCAAGAACCATTATGTCTAAGTTATGTTCAAAAAGTTCTTCAAAAGAATCGCAAAGAACTGCGCCTTCTGAAAGGTTTTTCAATTGAGACTGTGCGGTTTCTTTGTTGATATCAAACAAAGCAACAAGGTCGCAATCAAAGTTTTTAAAATATGCAGCAACGTGCATTCCGCGAACTGCACCAACAACACCAACTCTATATTTTCCCATTATATATACCTCCGTTAATGGAATTTATATTTTTATTTTAACACAATCTAAAACGTGTGTAAATAGAAAAAAGATATTAAACATTGAAAAAAGTTAGAAATAAAAAAATCCCTTGCTATGCGCAAGAGATTTTTTGTTTTATTATTTTCCGCTTTTATAACCGATAGTTTCAAGAAAAGCGTTAAATTTTTCTTCATCAGGTTTATAATCTGGGTGAGAGCAACACGGAATATTAGGCGTTCTGCCGTCTGAATAATAGAAAGGCGATTGATGGTCGTTTTCATATTTAATGCGTTCTTCTTCTTTGTGGAAATCAGGTATATCGTAAGCATTTCCGCCGTTTAGCACTGAGCGGTGTGCTAAGATTGCAACAGACGACATATTTATTGCTGAATAAATATCAAAGGGGTGTTCGGGTTGCTTGCCATATTTTATACATTCCATAAACATACGCGGTGTAAGATAGTCACCACCCCAATGACCAGCGCCTTTGATTTTCGCTTCGTCAGGGTCGTTCCATTCGGGGATATATTCGCTATCGGGCGCGGAAACGTTTTCAGGTTTATCCCACGGATTATAGTGAAGATAAATTTTGCTCATATCTTTCATAGAGCGTCCGTTTTCAATCTGACCTTTTGTTCCACAAATGCGCGTTGTATAACTTTCGCCACCGATACAAGACCAACCGAAAAATCTATAAACAGAACCATCGTCATTTTGGGTTGTAATAACACCAAGCGCATCACCAACGTAGCTCATAGGTAGATATTCTGCTTGTTCAGGGTTAAAAACGGAAAAAGCTGAAACTTTTTTAGGCGTAGCACCCGTTGCCCACATAATCGGGCCGAGAGAGTGAGATAAATAGTATGTTCTCGGCAAGAAGTTGCGCCAATGGTGTGGATT
This sequence comes from Clostridiales bacterium, assembly GCA_015055725.1. Lineage (GTDB taxonomy): Bacteria > Bacillota > Clostridia > Christensenellales > Borkfalkiaceae > UBA1259. The sequence continues at coordinate 12,724 of SVHO01000009.1, forward strand.
AAAAGTTAACCTTTTAACAAACTTTAAGTCGTTCGGGTCAAACGCGTGGTTATATTCCCCTTCGGCATATAAAATTTTGCCTAAAGAGCCACCATCACAAATTCTTTTTATTTCGTGGTTGTGTAATAAGTGCATATAGTTTTCGGCAAGCATGTATATAACGCCCTTTTCTTTGCCGTATTTTTCAAAAGCACGGATAAGCTGAACGCCTTCTGCCATAGTACTATTGCTTATACATTCAGAATAGACGTGAATGCCACGCTTAAAACATTCAATAGCATAAGGCGTGTGTTCGTGGAAATCGTTAGCGATAATAACGATATCCATATCGTGTTCGATAAATTCTTCAAACGTATCGTAAATAACCGCGCCATCAGAAAGGTTTTTTGCTTGACCGTTTGCTCGTTCTTTGTCAACGTCAAACAATGCAACGAGGTCGCAATCAAAGTGCTTAAAGTAAACTGCAACGTGCATACCGCGAACTGCGCCAACAACACCAACTTTATATTTTCCCATTTAATTTACCTCCATAACGGGATTTCTTGGCTTAATGATATCACGCAAAAATGAGTTTTACAATAGAAAAAACATCTAAAATAGTTAGCACGGTATATAATATAAAAATAGGAAAATTATATGTTTATATGGAAAAATTCTATTGACTGAAGTTGTAAGCAGATGTTATACTAAAATCAAGAAAAATTTTAAGAGAAAAGAAATGATAATTTTAAATATTTTACTTTTAACAGCGTCAGCCGTATCGAATAGCGCGTATGACGTTATTAGCGGTTTTTACAATAAAAAAAAGGCCGACCCATATAAATATTGTTTGTGTATTGCCGTTGCCGTTCTACTTTTCTTTTTGTTTACTTCAGGGTTTAATTTAAACTTTAAGTTGGAAACGCTTTTTTGGGCAATTTTATTTGGTCTTTGTTATTTTTTCACTAACGTTTTATACCAAGCGTCTATAAGGTATGGCGGTGTTTCCTTAACAGCGTTAGTTATGTCATATTCTTTGGTTATACCAACTTTTTTTGCGCTTATTGCTTATGGTGAAGAACCTTCTTGGTTTTTTTATTTAGGACTTTTATTTTTATTTGCTTCTTTATTTTTTATCGGCGTTCCGAGAAACGAAAATAAACAACCCGTTAAACTTATATGGTTTGTTATCGTTGGTTTGGGAACGTTAGCAAACGGGGGTTGCTCCCTATTCTTTTCACACTATCAACGCCTTTCGGGTGGAAATTACGGTGCGGAATTTATGATAATAGGTATGGCAATAGTTATCGTTTTGATGACTATAACCATTTTGTTAAACAAAAAAACAACTTATGAAGCAAAAGGGTCAAGGGCTTTTTTGGGTCTTTTAGCAGGTGGATTAAACGGGTTGTTGCATCTTATAAATATAGAATTATTAAAAAGAATGAGTGCAAGTTTAATTTATCCTATTACGTCAAGTATATTTATGTTGATAACGGTAATTGCAAGCAGAATATTTTTTAAGGAAAAGCCAGATAAACTTGGTCGGCTTGCTGTAATTTTTGGAATAATTTCAGTAGTATTATTAAATTTATAAAAAAGCGCTCGTTTAATACGAGCGCATTAAATAATTAAATATATTTTTTATAAAAGTCGTCAATTTGTTTTTGGCTGGGTTTATACTCGGGGTGTGAGCAACACGGGATAGTTGGTTTTTTTCCGCCAAAAGTATAAAAGGGTGAACTATCGTCGTTTTCAAATTTTTTGCGTTCGCTCTCTAATTTAAAGTCGGGTATATCAAAAGGCATACCGCCGTTTAAAACTGAACGGTGAGCAAAGATTGCAACGGAAGCCATTGTGACGGCTGAATAAACGTCGAACGGGAAAGGCGGTTGTTTTTTCGCCTTTAAGCAATCTAAAAAAAAGCGTGGCGCAAGAAAGTCACCGCCGGCGTGTCCAGCTTGTTTTATAAAAAAATCGTCTTTATCAGTTAGTTCGGCTTTGTAAAGGCTTTCAGCCGTTTCCATATTTTCGGGTTTGTGCCAAGGGCTATAACGAAGAAGAATTGAATCGTCAGAACCGCGCAAGTTTTCAATTTGACCTTTTTTGCCACAAACACGCGTAGAGTGATGCGCCGCGCCAACAGATGAATTGCCCGTCACTCTGAAGATAGAGCCGTCGTCGTTTAAGGTTGAAACGGAAGAAAAAGCGTCGCCAACGAAACTACAAGTGGGGGTATCTTCACTTGGTGGAGCAAAGCAAGCAAAAGCAGTCACTTTTTTTGGGGTTGCACCCGTGGCGTACATAAGTGGTGCTAAACTGTGCGTTAAATAATAACTTTTTGGCAAGAAAGAGCGCCAATGGTTTTTGACTGCAAATAAGCGTTTGCGAGAATTTATATTGTTTGGGTCGCTCGGGTGATTATATTCAGCTTCTGCATAAATGAATTTTCCTAAAGAACCGCCGTCGCACACGCGTTTAATTTCTCTATTAAAGGTCATAAACGGATAGTTTTCAGCAAGCATATAAATGCAGTTATATTTTTCAAATTCGCGAAGTAGTTCAACACCGTCTTTTAGCGTTCCGTTGCTTAAGCATTCTGAAAAAACGTGTATGCCACGCTTAAAGCACTCAATTGCAAAAGGCGCGTGTTCGTGGAAGTTGTTTGCAAGAACCACGAAGTCCATATCTTGTTCGATAAATTTATAAAAATCTCTGTAATATGAAACGTTTTCGGGCAAATTACCGCAAACGTCCTTTCTAAGCCCTATGTCGCAAAGGGAAATCATATTACAGCCAAGCATTAAAAAATAATTGGCGATATTCATACCGCGTCCGGCACCTACAACGCCAAATTTTAACTTTTTCATTTAAATCTCCTAAACTCAATGGTTGAATAGTTAAAGTTTAGCACAACGGGTTAGCATAGTCAATAGATAAAATCAATATTTTTATTTAAAAAACCAACAAAATATTGATATATTTCTGATTATTATGTTATAATCAATTTAAATTAGCAAGGAGAATTTCTATGAGAAGCTATGATATTTGTAAGTTTACTTCTTCTTCGTTTATAGAAACGCTTACTACTAAATGTTTCGTTATGGAAACGAATATGGACGTTATTAGAAAGCCTTCTAAATTTAACGACCATTACATGATTTTGATATCTAAGGGCGAAGGGGATTTTTGTGTTGACGAACAAAAGCTTCCCTTTACAGTTGGCACGCTTATTTTCGGTTTTAGCGGTGAAAAATATTGGGTTGAAAGCGATAAAGAAGTGGTTTATATGTATATTCGTTTTAGTGGAAATAGGGCGGAAGAATTGATTCGCCGTTTTAACGTTAAAAAAGAAGGGCGCATTTTTAACGGGTACGACGGTTTAATTCCACTTTGGAACGAAAGTTTGTGTCGCGCATCAGACCAAACGATAGACCTTGCTGCCGAAAGCATAGTTTTATACACTTTTGCAAGGCTTCATAACACCGAAGAACAAGTTGACGGTTTAGTTAATTCTATTGCTGAGATTGCCGAAAAGAAGTTTGCCGACCCAACGCTTTCGGTTAATGCTATTGCAGAGCAACTATCGTATAACGCAAAGTATCTATCACACGTTTTTAAGAAAAAAATGGGAATAAGTTTTTCAGAATATTTGCGCTCGGTTAGAATTAAGTTTGCCGTTTCTTTGTTTGACCACGGAATAGATTCGGTTAAGAACGTAGCTTTTCTTTCTGGATTTTACGACCCGTTATATTTTTCAACGGTGTTTAAGAAAGCGGTTGGAATTTCACCAAAAGAATATAGAAAAAATCTTTCTGAAAAGAGAAAAGAAAATGAAAAAACTGAAAGTTAAATAAAAATGGAAAAAGAGCGAAGAGTTTCTTCGCTCTTTAATATTTTAATATTTGATTAAAGAAATTTTTTATAGCCGTCGCCGTATTTAACGCACTTTGAAACGCGGGAAAGCGTAGCCGAAGAAATATCCGTTTTAGCGATTATTTTCTCGTAAGTTTCACCGCTTAACAAAAGTTTTGCCGCCTGAATACGCCCTGCCATAGCGTCAAGTTCTTTAATGGTGCAAAGGTCACGCAAAAAAAGTTCGCATTCTTCGGGCGTAGAAAGTTTTGATAAAACTTCAAAAAGTTCTTTATGATATTTGTTTATATCGCCACTCATATCATTCACCGTCCTTATTGGTCACACCGTGCAAAAAAATTTTTAACTTTTCAGATTTCGGATTGTCAAAAACTTGTTTAGGCGAGCCTTCTTCTTCTATAACTCCGTCTGCCATAAACACTATTTTATCCGAAACGTTTTTAGCAAAGCCCATTTCGTGCGTGACGATAATCATAGTGCGGTCTTCATCTTTAAGAGAGCGGATAACTTTTAAAACTTCACCAGTTAATTCTGGGTCAAGCGCAGAAGTTGGTTCGTCGAAACACAGAATTTTTGGCTTTAAGGCAAGGGCGCGCGCTATAGCCACGCGTTGACATTGTCCGCCCGAAAGTTCGCAAGGGTAAGAATTCTTTTTATCAGTAAGACCGATTTTTTCAAGTAAAGATAAAGCGTCGTTATCAATGGCTTGTTTGTTTTCTTCCTTAAATTTTGCAAGCGCGAGTTTAATCTCTTTGCCCGAAAGGTTTTGCGCTTTCAACTCTTTTTTATATGCCTTAATTTTGTCTTTTAACAAAAGAGTAGGGGCAAGAGTAATGTTCTTAAACACGTTATATTGTGGAAAAAGGTTAAACGACTGGAAAACCAAGCCGAAATTAAGCCTTTTATTGCGAAGCGCTTTTTCGCCGTCTTTTTTTTCAGCGTTGCTATCAAATAAAAGTTCTCCGTCAAGCGTCATAACTCCGTTATCAGGCGATTCCAAAAAATTTATACAGCGCAAAAGTGTGGTTTTTCCTGACCCCGAAGAGCCGATAATAGAAACCACTTCACCCTTTTGCATAGAAAGATTTATACCTTTTAAAACTTCGGTTTTCCCAAAAGATTTATAAAAATTTTCAATAGATAAATACGCCATAGTTATTATTCTTTATAAAAAGACAATTTCTTTTCAATGTAGTTAAAAAGAACGGATAAAAGACCGTTAAATACGAGAAAAAATATTCCTGCGTATATTAGGGGGGAAAGAGTCACAAAATTGTTTACAGCTTCTTTTGCGGCAGTTAATAAGTCTACAACGCTTAACGTAAACGCTAAAACGGTATCTTTTACAAGAGTAATAGTTTCATTACTCATAGGTGGAAGAATATGTTTTATAACCTGCAAAAGAACAATTTTGAAAAAGATTTGAATTTTAGTCATTCCAAGAACTTTTCCTGCTTCGTATTGTCCTTTTGAAATAGACTCTATGCCAGAACGGTAAATTTCAGAAAAATATGCTGCATAGTTTATTATAAATGCTATTGCAACGAAAACAAACGACATTTGATTTATCGTAAAGTTTAAAGCAAGCGCCCATTCTTTTACAGTTGATTGGAAAAGATATTTTGGCAAAAATGATACAAGTAAAATTTGGAGCATTAGTGGTGTACCACGAATAATCCAAACGAAAATTTTTGTTAAAAATTTTAAGGGTTTAAATTTTGACATTGCCCCAAAAGCAATTATTAAACCTAATGGTAAAGCAAATACAAGGGTTATGGCAAACAACAAACAGGTGTTCCCAAACCCTTGCAATAAGCCTACCATAATTTCAGCAAATTCACTCATTACTAAATTATGATTATTTCCTTACGTTATTATTTTCCAGATACTACTGATTCGCCTGCAGAACCTGCTTCAACGCCGATTATAGCGTTTTTGAAACTTTCTTTGTCGGTATAGTTATTAACTTCTGAGATAGGAACGATTGCGACTTGCTTGTTGTAAAGGTAAGGCACAGATATACACATATCGTTTGAACGTTGTTCAGTTATAGTCATGCCGTTCCAAACTAAATCGATTGAGCCGTTTTCGAGCAATGCTTCTTTTTGGTCCCAGTTTATAACTTGAAATTGGACGTTAAGAGATAGGTCGTAAGTGGTGTTAAGATATGCAACAACTGCTTTTGCAAGTTCAATATCAAAACCAGTAAGATTTTCGGCAATGGTAGCACCGTTATAGAAAGCGATAGGTGCAAAAATTGTAATACCAACAACTATTGTTCCTGTATTTTTGATAGCATTCCAACTGTTGTCGGTAGCGCTTGCATAAGGATTAATAGTTGCAGAAGAGATTGAAAGACTTTCTGAAACGCCAAAAGTGTTAGCGATAGTAGCCATTGTGCCGTTGTTGTTTAATGCGATTAACGCTTTGTTAATTTCAGACATAAACGCAAGGCTACCTTTTTTTGCTGCTATGCCGTATTCTTCTTGTGCAAGGGTAAGGTTAGGAACAATTGCAATTTGACCTGCATAGTCACCAAATACGGTATAATAACCACCCATTATAGAGTCTATTACTACAGCGTCAACAGAGTTTCCAAGTTGAGCAATGGCTTCAAGTTGAGTATTATACTTAACCATTTCTTTTCCCATAGCAAGTGAGTCGTCATTTTTACAAGCGGTTAAGCCGAAGACGGCGGTGAGCGTCATAAACGCAGTAAGAATAAGTGTTAAAAATTTCTTCATAATAGTGTCTCCTATTAAACGTTTTATTGCGCTTTATCACGATAAAGTGTTAAAGCATATGTATTATACTTTATTACGATAAAGAAGTAAAGTGTTTTAACGCACTTTTTTAAAATTTCTTAAAATTATTTTTCTAAAACAAGAAAATTGCTAACATTATATATAATATAAGAAAACAAAAAAAGAAACGCCGTTGCAAAATTGCAACGGCGTTTACGTTTTAATTTAGACGATTAGTCTTTTTTAGCAAGGTTCTTATAAGTTTCAAGCCTTACTTTGCTATCCTTTTCAGTCTTTTCGAAAAGTTGTTCAGCAAGTTCGGGGCGAGCCTTCATAAGTGATGCGTATCTGGTTTCGCCAAGCAAGAACGCTTTATAGTCGGCAGTTGGTTCTTTGCTATCGAGCGAGAACGGATTTTTGCCTTCGTCAATAAGCGTTGGGTTGTAGCGATAAAGTTGCCAATAACCGCAATCAACAGCCTTCTTTTCTTCGTCTTGTGATTTCATCATATTGATACCGTGGTTGATGCAAGGTGCATAGCAAATGATGAGTGAAGGTCCGTCGTATTTTTCTGCTTCAACGAGAGCGTTCATAAGTTGTTGCTTATTAGAACCCATTGAGCATTGAGCAACGTAAACGTAGCCATAACTCATAGCCATCATACCAAGGTCTTTTTTCTTAACGCGTTTACCAGCAGCGGCAAACTTAGCAACTGAACCGGTTGGCGTAGACTTGCTTGCTTGTCCACCCGTGTTAGAGTAAACTTCAGTATCGAGAACGAGAACGTTAACGTTTTCACCGCTTGCAAGAACGTGGTCTAAACCACCGTATCCGATATCGTAAGCCCAACCGTCGCCACCGAAAATCCAAATTGAAGGTTTAACCAAGCAGTCAAGGTTGCCCTTGATGTAGTCAAGACCATCAACGTTTTCGTTTGCAATAGCACTCTTAACGGCTTCTGCTGCAACTTTTGATTTTTCAGCGTCGTCTTTATCACTAAGCCATGCTTCGAAAGCAGACTTGGTTTGTGCTGAAACTTTATCCATACTTGCAATCATATCTTCTTCGATTTTTGCACGGCGAGCCTTCATAGCAAGGTTCATACCATAACCGAATTCAGCGTTGTCTTCAAACAAGCTGTTTGCCCAAGCAGGTCCTTTACCTTGTTTGTTGGTGGTGTAAGGACAGGTGGGGGCAGAACCGCCGTAAATTGAAGAACAACCAGTTGCGTTTGCAACAATCATTCTATCACCAAAGAGTTGGGTGACGAGTTTAACGTAAGGCGTTTCACCACAACCTGCGCACGCGCCAGAGAATTCAAACAACGGTTTGTTGAATTGGCTACCTTTAACGGTGGTGGGCTTGCAACCAGGACAAGCAGAAACGTTTACTTCGGGAAGTTTTTCGCTATATTCATAGTTAACAGTTTCTTCAGCAACAACGCTTCCGAGCGGAACCATGGTGAGTGCTTTTTCTTTTGCAGGGCAAATATCTGCACAAACGCCACAACCCATACAGTCAAGCGGAGAAACTTGCATTCTGTATTCGTAGCCCTTGTTTCCAACCATTGCTTTGGTCACGAAACTAATGGGCTTTTCAGCACCTTCAGCAACAACTGCGGGGCGGAGACAAGCGTGTGGGCAAACGAAAGAACATTGGTTGCATTGAATACATTTTTCAGCATCCCACTTAGGAACAAGAACGGCAACGCCACGTTTTTCATACTTAGTAGTACCAGTGGGAACAGAACCGTCCGCATTAAATGCAGAAGATGGTAATTTATCGCCTTCGAGCACTAAGATAGGATGAACGATATCCTTAAAGTATTTATTGTCTGCAACAGATGCCATAGGCGCGCCCGTTTCGATAGTTTTCCAACTTTCAGGAACGTCAATCTTAACAAGGTTTGCTTCGGCAGAGTCAATTGCGTTATAGTTCATTTGAACAACGGCGTCACCTTTCTTAGCGAAAGATTTATAAGCCATTTTCTTCATATATTCAACTGCTTGGTCGTAAGGGATAATGTTAGCAACCTTAAAGAAAGCAGATTGCAAAATGGTGTTGGTTCTTCCACGGAGACCGAGTTCAGCAGCAATCTTAATAGCGTCTATAACGTAAAGATTGATGTTTTTGTTTGCGATATCTCTCTTAACGAAAGCGGGGAGAACGTTTTCAAGTTCTTCTGCATTTTTAGCAGAGGTGTTGAACAAGAAAGTGCCGTTTTCCTTAATGTCGCCCGTCATGTTATAACGAGTGATGTAAGAGGGGTTAGAGCATTGAACGAAGTCAGCCGCGTCAATGAGATAAGCAGATTGAATAGGCGTGTCGCCAAAACGCAAGTGTGAAACGGTTATACCGCCAGACTTCTTACTGTCATAGAAGAAGTAGCCTTGAACGTATTTATCGGTGTGGTCACCGATAATTTTAATTGAGTTTTTGTTTGCGCCAACCGTACCGTCAGAGCCAAGACCCCAGAACTTACAAGAAACGGTGCCTTTAGGTGCAGCGTCGTATTTTTCCGAGAAATCGAGTGAAGTGTTGGTCAAGTCGTCGTAAATACCAACGGTGAAGTGGTTTTTAGGATTGTCGAGTTCAAGGTTTTTGTATACCGAGAAAATCATAGAAGGATTGAATTCCTTGCTACCTAAACCGTATCTACCACCAACGACCTTAATGTTTGACATACCTTTTTCAAGAAGAGCAGAGCAAACGTCAAGATATAAAGGTTCACCGAGAGAGCCTGCTTCTTTAGTTCTGTCAAGAACGGCAAGTTTCTTAACCGTTTTTGGAAGAGCGTCAAAAAACGCGTCGATAGCAAACGGACGATAAAGCCTAACTTTCAAAAGACCAACTTTATGACCTTCAGCATTCATCTTGTTAATGGTTTCTTCAACGGCGTCAGCACCGCTACCCATCAATACGACAACGTTTTCAGCATCTGGCGCGCCAACGTAATCGAAAAGGTGATAACTTCTACCCGTGAGAGCAGAAACTTTATCCATCATTTCTTGGACGATTGCAGGGGTTGCTTCGTAATATTTATTAGCCGTTTCTCTGTTTTGGAAATAGATATCGCTATTTTGTGCAGTACCTTTTTGAACGGGGTGTTCAGGGTTAAGAGCACGTGAACGGAAATCTTCAATATCTTTCATATCAACGAGTTCTTTCATTTCTTCGTAATCAATAACGTCGATTTTACTTACTTCGTGACTAGTTCTAAAACCGTCGAAGAAGTGAAGGAAAGGAACTTTTGATTTTAAGGTTGAAAGGTGTGAAACAAGTGCTAAGTCCATTACTTCTTGAACAGAGTTAGAAGCAATCATAGCAAAACCTGTTTGACGGCAAGCCATAACGTCTGCATGGTCGCCGAAAATGTTGAGTGAGTGTGCTGCTAGCGCACGCGCACTAACGTGGAAAACCGTGGGGAGAAGTTCGCCCGCGATTTTATACATATTCGGAATCATAAGAAGCAAGCCTTGGCTTGCGGTGTAAGTGGTGGTAAGAGCGCCAGCGGTAAGTGAACCGTGAACAGCACCTGCTGCACCTGCTTCCGACTGCATTTCTGCAAGGCGGAGTTTTTGACCGAACATGTTTACTCTGCCGTTTGCCGACCATTCGTCAGCAACTTCTGCCATAGGAGAAGAGGGGGTTATTGGATAAATAGCCGCAACTTCTGAAAAGGCGTAGGCAACGTGACTGGCGGCGGTGTTGCCGTCAATAGTCAATTTTTTCATTATATCAAGTCCTCCGTAATGAATATTACTGTAAAATTTTTTACCAAAGCATATTATACAACCTAAAAGCGAAATAGTCAACCCAAAAAAAAAATTTTTATAATATTTTTAATATTAAGTGCGCGCGCGAAATTTATAGTTGCAGTTTGCTTGTAAAAAGCCGTTCGATTTGATATAATAGTTAAGTTCAGTTAAATTTTCAAAGGAATTTTTGTATGGCACTTTTACAAGCAGAAAGCGTTAGTTTTTCATACGATAAAAGCGTAAATGCGGTAAACGGCGTTTCTCTTTCGGTAAACGAAGGGGAATACGTTGCTATTATCGGGCATAACGGAAGTGGCAAATCAACGCTTGCTAAACTTTTTAACGGACTTATTAAACCCGACCAAGGAAACGTTATTGTGGACGGGTTTTCCGTGCTTGAAAAAAAAGACACTTTTGAAATTAGAAAAAGGGTGGGTGTGGTTTTCCAAAATCCAGACAATCAATTAGTTGCATCTATCGTTGAAGACGACGTTGCTTTTGGTCCTGAAAATTTGGGTATTCCGCGTGAAGAGATTAAACAGCGCATTGACTTTGCGCTTTCGGCAGTCGGCATGGAAAAATTCCGCCGTTCTTCCCCAACCAGATTATCTGGCGGGCAAAAACAAAGAATAGCGATTGCAGGCGTTTTGGCTCTTAAACCAAAAATCCTTATTTTAGACGAATCAACTGCTATGCTTGACCCACAAGGGAGAAAAGAAGTTTTAGAAGTTGTAAGAAAACTCAACAAAGAACAAAAGGTGACCGTTATCACCATCACTCACTATATGGAAGAAGTGGTTGAGGCGGACACCGTTTACGTTATGAACGACGGGGAGATTGCTATGCAAGGCACTCCTACGGAAATTTTTAAACAAAAAGAAAAACTTGAAAGTTTTGGTTTAGATTTACCCGTTGCAACGCAAATTGCAAAAAAACTTATTGAACGTGGCGTTGCGATTAAATCGGATATTTTAACCGAAAAGCAACTTGCGGAGGAATTATGCGCATTGAAGTTAAAGATTTAACCTATTCTTACGGCGAATCTAAGGCGCTTTCCGTTCGCGCGCTTGACGGTGTTTCGCTCGTCGTTGAAGAAGGCGAGTTTTTAGGAATAATCGGGCATACGGGTAGCGGAAAAACCACTTTCGTTCAACACCTTAACGGACTTATCAAACTCAAAAAAAATTGTGGAAGCATAAAGATAGGCGATTTTGAGTTAGGGGATAAAAAATGTGATTTTAAAGCGTTGCGCGCTTCTCTCGGCATGGTTTTTCAATATCCCGAATATCAACTTTTTGCTGAAACCGTTTACGACGACGTTGCGTTCGGTGTAAAAAACTTTATGCCAAATCTTCCCGAACAAACGGTGCGCGAGATGGTAAAGGACGCGCTTTTTACGGTTGGGGTTGATTACGAAAAAATTAAAGATAAATCGCCGTTTGAATTATCGGGCGGGCAAAAAAGAAGGGTGGCTATCGCTGGCGTTATCGTCACTAAACCCGAAGTTTTGGTTTTAGACGAGCCTGTTGCTGGACTTGACCCCGTTGGGAAAAGAGAGTTTATAGCACTTCTTCATAGGCTTAAAAAAGAGTTTGTAAAAACTATTATTCTCGTTTCGCACGATATGAACTTGGTTGCCGAAAATTGCACCAAAACGGCAGTGTTTGAGCACGGAAAAATACAGGCGGTTGGAACGCCTGCGCAAATCTTTTCAGATTATGAACGCATTAAAAATTTGGGGTTGGATTTACCCGTCACGGCTTTTTTAAATCGTGAATTAGAAAAGGCGGGAAAGGGTGTTCAAAACGATTTAACCGTTGACGGCTTTATCGATAGCGTTTGCAAAAAGTTTAGGGGAGGTACGCTATGAAAGACGTTGCTTTCGGTCAATATTTCCCCACAAAATCGTTCGTGCACAACATGGATGCGCGCGTTAAAATCTTGGGTGTTATCGCATATATAGTCGCCGTTTTTTTGGTTAAGCCTTTCCATTTTGCAGGATTTTTGGCATGCTTTTTGTTCGTGATTTTAGCAACTGCTTTTTCGCGCGTGCCATTTTTAAAAGTGATGCGAAGTATAAAAGGCATATTGTTTTTTATAATATTATCGGCGGTTTTGCAACTGTTTTTTAATACTAAAGGACAAGTTGTGTTTTCTTGGGAATTTATCACTATAACAGACAACGGCTTGCTTAACGCAGGATTTATAATCACAAGGATAACGCTTATCGTTTTAGGCGCAAGCCTTTTGACTTTAACTACTTCGCCCGTAGAGATTTCAGATGGAATTGAAAGTTTATTAACACCACTTAAATGGATAAAATTCCCCGTGCATGAATTTGCGCTTATAATGAGTATTGCGCTTAGGTTTATTCCCACGCTTTTAGATGAAACGGATAGAATTATTAAGGCGCAAAAGGCAAGGGGTGCGGATTTTGAAAGTGGAAACGTTTTCAAACGCGCAAAAGCATTAATTCCCGTGCTTATACCTTTGTTGATAAGTTCTTTTCGCCGTGCAGACGAGTTGTCTTACGCCATGGATGCAAGGTGTTATTCGGCAAGTAAAAACCGAACCAAATATAAAAAAGCAGTTTTGACTTATCGTGACCTTGTTGCAACGATTGTCGTTGCGGGTTTAATAACGGGCGTGGTTTTTTTAAATAACGTGTATTTCGTGTTGGCGGTGGTGTAATGAGAGTTAAAATTACCGTCAGTTATGATGGAACTACTTATTGTGGTTGGCAGGTTCAACCTAACGGAATAACGGTGCAAGAGTGTGTGGAAAACGCGGTTTTTAACGCCACTGGTGAAAAGGTTAGAGTCACGGGTAGTGGAAGAACGGATGCTGGAGTTCACGCGCTTTCGCAAGTGGCGCATTTCGATACCAACTGCACTATTCCACCACAAAAGATATATAGAGCGCTTAACGTTTATTTGCCACCCGATATAAGGGTTATATCAAGCGAGTTGGTAAGCGACGATTTTCACGCTTGCAACAATGCAAAGAAAAAAACTTATAGGTATTCTTTTTATATAAGCGACGTGGAACAACCACTAAAAGAAAGATATGCCGTTATGATTGAAAAAACGCCTGATTTAACACTTATGAAAGAAAATTCAAAAAAGTTTGTTGGCGAGCATGATTTTAAGGCGTTTTGTTCGTCGGGGAGCGGTGCAAAAACAACCGTTCGCACTATTTATAGCGTGGACGTGGTGCTTAAAGAAAAAGATTTGAGCGTGACGGTGACGGGCAACGGGTTTTTATATAATATGGTTAGAATTATGGTTGGAACGCTTGTTGACGTTGGGTGTGGAAAAACCCCGCCGTCAACGATAGATAAAATGCTTTTATTCGGCGAGCGTTCGCTTGGTGGAAAAACTTTGCCCGCAAGAGGGTTGTGCTTGATGAACGTTGAATATTAAATAACAAAAAAAGGACTGCGGTGCAGTCCTTTTTTTCTTAAACATATTAAAGAATATATTTTAATCCGCCAAAGCCTAAAGTGCTTTCTGCTGACTTAGGTGCTGAATAATCTTTTGCGCTAGAAAGGTTATTATTTATAAGCAATTCCAACTCGTTTGTAAGAGTAATATTATAGTCGGTAAATTCTCCACCGATAGGATTATATTTGATATCGGTTTTAATTGAAACTTCGGTAATTTTTCCGTTTTCAATAATAACTATGAATTCCGCATCCTTAATATTAAGATTGGTATTGATATAATTGTTTACGGGGATTACGCCGTTTGCGGTATTAGAATTTATGATATTTATTATTTTGTTTTGAATATTTGTTGCGCTTTCGTTATTTAAATGTATGGCGTATGTTGTGGTTGTACCGTCAACGATTTTTTCTATACAGTCAACATCGCTTGCGTTGAACAAGAATGGCGAAACGTTAAAATTAAATTCCGTCTGTTCGTTGAGCGTTGTGACGGGGGTGTAAACGTTTTCACCTTTTCTTGAAATGTGGTAAACTGTGCCATCTTTAATATTTCCTACGGTATATGTATAAGATTCTTTGCCGTCTTCTTCGCTATGTGCTTTGAATTTATAAGAGTGATTAAACCAAACGTTTGAGTCTTCAGTATTTTTATACATACGGCCAGTATAACTATCTACCGTTGCAAGTTTATTCCAAGCTGGGTCAAATTCGTTGCGAGCGAAAAGGTCAAGAGAATATGCCGTGTCGTCTATAAGCCCAGAAAGTTCGTTGTTTATAGAGCCGATAACCGATTGTATTTGAGAATCGTCAACTATAAGCGCGTCGTGATTCGGAATAACGATTTGAGAATTTGCACCTTTTTGAACGTAAGTTACAGAAAGAGGAATTTTAGCAGCTTTAATTTCTATGCTTACAAAAAGACCTATTGCAAAATCTTCAAGTTCGCCTTTATTGTTGATGGTGAAATAAAACGGAATAGCGGTTGGATTAGTAAATTCTACGTTTTTGAATGCAATAGCTGTTCCAAACTTACTAAAAAGAGAAGTGATTTTTGAAATTTTTGGGTGATTTGCTCCAAAGTTAAGGGTTGCAGAACATTCAAACTCACCAGAAGGCAAAACTTCAACGTTATTTATTTGTGATGATTGAATTTCATTTACAAGGCTTACAACGGCTTTATTGATAAAGAAAGAGTCTTCATCTTGAATTCGCAAAACAGAACTCTTTTTAATAGTTCCGTCGTCGTCAGCAGTAAGTTTTATTTTTTGTGAATTTTTAGTATAGGTATAAGCTGTGCTATCATAAAACAAAGTTCCGTTCGTGGTGCGCTTGAAAGATTCTTCCCCAGTAGTTTTATTGTTTCTATATTGACCAGTGTAAGAACCAGAAACTCCCTTGCTTAACCCTAAAACTTCAAGGTCACAAGAAAGGGTAAAATTAAAATCATACCCTTCAATGTTCTCTTGCGCTACCGTTTGTCTTGCGGTATAAACTTGAGCGGGGGTTGGAGTTGTAAAGCTATAAGATTCGGTTTTAGAATAAGAACAGGTTAAGCAAGTGGTTTTTTTAGTTCCTTTTGCGTCCCTGGTTGCGTAAAGTGTGATTTCTTCTTCGCCCCAAGAGTGGTTTGCTTTGTCTTGTTTTGACGAGCAACCATCAATCGTGCATTGATGATAGTGTTCTTTATCGGTTTTTGTCCATTCGGAAGAATAAACGCAATCGTGGGGTGGGGTGCTTGATTGGTCAGGTGTTCCGCAGGCGGTAAACGTAAAAGCAACTGCGCAGATTAAAAATAGTGTTGTTAATACACTTAAAAGTTTTCTTTTCATTTTTTCACCTTTAATAATTTTATTTGAAATAGTTTTTATTTATTTTTAGCAAAATTCTTTAATGTTGCTAACTAAAGAGAAGGGGAAGGTTACCACGGAAACGAATAAACTTAGGACCAAGCCGAGCAAGAAGAAGGCAGCTGATAAAAGACCGCAAATTATCCACAAGGCAAGTTTAACCGTTAATAACCAAATTATTCCGTCAAGGCTTAATTCGAATATGAAGCCGAACGGCCATTTAAATGAGCGACAGAAGAAAAAGAAGAAAGTTCCTAACGCGCCGTCGGCATCCCAAAACAGTTGAGTTGACATGGTAAACGTTCCAACGGTTATAATAATTGCTCCTGTGAGAGCCGTGGGGTCAGACGCGCAAGAAATTATGAACAATAAGCCCACTAAAAGTGTTATAACGCCACTCCAAATTAAGCCCTTAAAAAGTTGTGTTTCTTTTCTGCTGTTTCTTTGGCAAGTTTTAACAAGAGCGCGTTTTTTTCTTCTGTTTTTTTCGTTTCGACAATTTGTTTGTGACACTCTTTGCAAAAAACGTGTTGACGGGTTGGGTCATTTGTCACCGTTTTGTTTTTGTTGGATGGATTAAAAGAAAGGTTTGTCACGGCGTATTCGCTTGGGCCAACGGGTTTATTACATTTTTCACAATAACCATGTATAACTAATGTTTGCGCGTGCGCGGGGGCGGAAGAGTCGGTTGTTGCTGTTTCGTCTTCCGAATCTTTTTTAGAAAAATCTAAAAATTGGTCGACAGAAACGCTGAAGAGTTCGCAAAGTTTTTTGATAGAGTCAATATCCGGCTCGCTCAATCCATTTTCCCATTTTGAAACTGCTTGCGCCGTTACGTTTAGTTTTGCGCCAAGTTCAGCTTGCGTTAAATTGATGCTTTTTCTAAGTTCTGCAATCTTGCTTCCGTAATTCATTTTTATAATATCTCCTTGATAAATTTTGTTTGTGAAAGCACTTTACGTTCCTATTATACAAAATTTAACTGAAAGTTGCGCGGTTTTTTGCTCAACTGTTAGTTGAATTTCAATAAAAATGGTTGATTTTTAAAAAATTTCTGTAAAAAAACTTAAAATTTATCTTGTTTATAATGGGGCAATATATTTATAAAAGTTGTTTACTTAGTTTTAAAACATTGTATAACGTGCGCGTGTTAACTTGAAATAAAATAGTTGGAAAGGCGATTTTTAACACAACATATTGTGGTTTGAATTAGATTTTTCAAAAAAAGGGCAAAAAGTATTAAAAAACGTATAAAAACAAGTGAAAAACGCTTGACTTAAATGGCAAAATAATTTAATATAATTAGGCGTTTATAAGGAAAAGTTCGTTTTTTTTCGGGATTAGCCCTCCTGAATTGCCCGTTTCGTGTAAGGGTGACAACTTTTTTATAACATTATTATATTGAAATATCCTAAGGAGAAACAAACCATGAAAACTTATATGGCTCACGCTGATAACGTTGAAAGAAAATGGTACGTGGTTGATGCTGAAGGCATCGCTTTAGGTAGAGTTGCAAGTAAAGTTGCTGCAATTCTCCGTGGCAAAAACAAACCCACGTTTACCCCTAACGTTGACACGGGCGATTTCGTTATTATCCTTAACTGCGACAAAGTAGTTTTAACGGGTAAAAAACTTGAAAAGAAATATTACAGATACCATACCGGTCATATTGGTGGTCTTAAATCTATCCAATACAAAACCCTTATGGCAACCAAGGCGGACGTTGCTGTTTACGAAGCAGTAAAAGGCATGCTCCCCAAGAACAGTTTAGGTCGTCAAATGCTTACCAAACTTAAAGTTTACAGAGGCGCTGAACATAACCATCAGGCTCAAAAGCCCGAAACGCTTAAATTGTTTTAATGAGGTGTAATTATGGCAAAAGCAACTAGCAAAAAGAAAGTTCAATATTGGGGCACGGGCAGAAGAAAAAAAGCAATCGCTCGCGTTCGTTTAATTCCCGCTGGTGACGGCACTATCACCATCAACAAAAAGAGTCTTGACGAATATTTTGGTCTTGACACCTTAAAGTTTATCGTTCGTCAACCTTTAACTCTCGTTGACGCACTCGCTAAGTATGACGTTGTTGTTAACGTTTGCGGTGGCGGTTTCACCGGTCAAGCAGGCGCTATCAGACACGGTATTGCACGCGCTCTCTTAGAAGCAGAACCCGAAACGAGAACTGCTCTTAAGAAAGAAGGTTTCTTAACCAGAGATTCAAGAATGAAGGAAAGAAAGAAATACGGCTTGAAAAAGGCTCGTCGCGCTCCTCAATTCTCAAAGAGATAATTTGCGAAAAGCAGAATTCAAAAATCAAAACCACCGATTTTCGGTGGTTTTATTTTTTTAGTTTTGTTTTTGCTTTTCTTTTACGCGTTTAATAAATTGGTCGTGCGAGTTCATCACCCCAAGCATAGAAGATTGAAGGGGTGGTGGAGCATTTGGCGCGGGTTGGTTTTTTACAGGTTGATTTGGCGCGGGTTGGTTTTTAACGTTGCTCGCGTTGTTGTTTAGAAAGGACGATATAAAGTCTGTTAAAGACGGGTTAGACGCGCTTTCTTGTTGTTGTTTTGTTGCGCTAGACTGATTATAAAAGTTGAAAAACGAATTTAAAAGTTTAAAAATGCCAAATTTATCCATTTTAATGCCTCCAAAAACACAAAAAAGAATAAAAAACCCAAAAAAATTATTGCAAAAGTTTGCAATATGAGATATAATATTATCAACTGTATAATTATAAATAATTATATTCGGAAACTTTTAAAAAGTTTACTGAATAATTACGGAGATTTTATGAAAAAGATTTTGCTCAAAGTTTTTATCGCTATTCTTTGTGTTTGCACCATTTGCTCAACCCTTGTTGGTTGTAAAGATTCCGAATGGGGCGGAACTTCTATGAAAGACTGGGGTGAAGTTAAAAAACAATCACTTGGCGGTTTTGTTGCAGAAACGGAAAATTATATTTATTTGATTAACGGCAGTGCCAATTCTAACGATAGCAACTCGTTCGGAAAACCTGTTAAAGGGTCTTTGATTGCCGTTGAAAAAGCGTCTTTTGGAACGGGCAACGTTAAAACTGAAGTGGTTGTTCCAAAATTGTTTGCATCAAAAGATTATTCCGCAGGCGTTTATATTTTTGGTAATTACGTTTATTACGGTTCACCAAGCACGGATAAACGCCCAGACGGAACGATAGCGAAAACTGAAATGAAGTTTTTAAGAACTAAACTTGACGGCACGGGAACGACTGAGTTGTTCACAACGTCAACTTTGGCGCTTGAATATAGAATGGTTGAGGCAAGCGACGGCGTTTACGTTGTTTACTATAATAACCAAAATTCGTCAATAATCAGCAAAAACCTTACCACGGGTAAAACTATAACCGTTGCTAAAACTGATGAAAAGACTGAAGGTAGAGAATCTTTAAATAACTTTGTTATTATGGAAAATGAAGTGACGGGTCAAGCGGTAGTTGTTTACACCACCACCGTTTACACGACTGATTATAACACAGAAATGGTTGAAGACGGAAATCAAAGACCCACTGCATCTTATAATAAAGTTTATGCTTATAAGGCGGGTGACGGATTAGCGCCAAACGAAGAAAACTATGGAACGCTTATTTATGACGGAAGCGTAGGCGACAAAACGTATGACATTTTGCAAGTTGATAAAAAATACGTGTTCTACACCCAAACCAATCTTAACCAAGTGGTTGAAACTTACGGCGTGAGCATTGAAGCGTTTATGCAAAAACAAACGGGTGAAAAAGTTTTCGCTGATTACGTTAAAACAACTAACCTTATTGAAAGTTTAGAAGAAGTTTACGTTCTTGACACCGAAAAAGGTGAACTTTATAAAGACACCATGCTTCTTTCTCAAAAGGGCGCAACCAAACATCGCGTTGCAGTTTGTTCGACTTTAAGTAGCCTTATAATGAAGAAAGGAGACTTCATCTATTACTACAATTCAAACAATAAAATTTGCAAAATTTTTATAGGCGCAGGAAAGGCTGAATATACGTTTGGTGAACAAACGGTTGAATATGTGGCTGAAGAAGCAAGCGAAATTCTCGTTTCTGATGATACCGTTGCAACCACTTGGTATCAACCAGAAATCGTCACGTTAAACGGTGTTGAATATCTTTTCTATTGCGATAACTCTGCGGAAGGCCTTGAATATATCAAATACGTTAACCTTTCAAACCAAACGATTGCAAACGATACTGACGAAGATGAAAAGGCTGATGAATTCCTTGCGAACGGTGGCGTGTTTGCTGCTAAAATCACCAATAAAGACAAAGCAAGAATTTTTGATAGCAAAGTAAACAAAGTTTCAGGTAAACTTGAAAACGGCGTTCTTCCGCTTGAAGAAGATAACGAAGGAAAATATTTCTCTGCATTAATCAACGGTTTGAGAGAAGAATACGATAATTTGCCCCAAGCAATAAAAGAAAACGTTAAGAGTGAAACGGTTGAAAAGCTTGAAACTTATGAAAAAGCAATTGATATTTCAAACCTTCTCAAAACGTTAGATGGCGTTAAAGATATTGAAGAGTATGAAGAAACCGACGCTGAATATATTGCACTTGAAAACGCATATAATTCAATCAAAAAGCAAATGAATAAGCACTATTCATCATCTAACTATGAAAGCATTGATGCGCTTATTGAAAACGACCTCAAAGCAAACTTTACAAAGGCAAGAAACACTTTTGACGCTGAATAAAGTTTTATAAAACGAACGTTAAAAGCCAAAACTCAAAATGAGTTTTGGCTTTTTATTTTTGTTGGGCGATTATTTTTTTACAAAAATAAAAATATTGTAATTTATTGTCGAAAACACAAATAAATGACTAATTAAAATAAATTTGTACAAAATTCGACAAATATTTTACAAAATTTATTATAAACGCTTGCACAAGGCTAGCAAATGTTGTAAAATAAAATCGAAATTTTTATTTTGGAGGTTAGATATGCATAAAAATACTATATTTTTATTGCAAGATACCAAAGAGTTGATTGATGAACTTACGACAAAGTTTTCTGAGTGCGAAAATTTTGAGGTTGTTGGCGCAACGACTGACGCAATTTCTGCAATTTCAATGATAGCCGATAAAAAACCAAAGGTTATTATAACGGGTATTGTTCTTTCGGGGTATGATGGGCTTGCAGTTATAAACAAGGTTAAGGAAATGGAAGTTAAAAGCAAAATTGTCGTTTTAAGCGCGCTTTCTAGCGACGAAGTTATTGCTAAAACCGTTAACGCTGGTGCAGACTATTTTATGGCCAAACCTTGCCGTTTTGAAGTTCTTAAAGATAGGGTTGAAAGTTTAATTAATGGTGCGGAAGTTATGCCGATTGAAAAAAGAGAAAAATCACTGCATAAAGTTTCACTTGAAGAAAAAATAAGCAAAATATTCATTAACGTAGGAATCCCACCGCATATCAAAGGATACGGCTTTTTAAGAGAAGGTGTTATGATGGCGGTTGAAGACCCCGCAATTATGAATAACATCACCAAAAAACTTTATCCCTCTATCGGTGAAAAGTATAACACTACGGCAAGCAAGGTTGAGCGCGCTATCCGTCACGCAATAGAAGTCGCTTGGAATAGGGGAAGGATAGAGAGTATAAACAATATATTA
This sequence comes from Clostridiales bacterium, assembly GCA_015055725.1. Classification (GTDB taxonomy): domain Bacteria; phylum Bacillota; class Clostridia; order Christensenellales; family Borkfalkiaceae; genus UBA1259. The sequence continues at coordinate 34,017 of SVHO01000009.1, forward strand.
GGCGTGCGCGCGTATATCGGCGCAGAAAAACCAACTAACGGCGAATTTATAGCACTCGTCGCTGATAAAATGCTACTTGAACAAGCGTAAAATAGGAGAAAAATAGTTAAAAAACTTAAGGTGAAAGGCTGTGAAAGAGCGCAGAGATATAAAAATAAGCGCATTTTTGCAGTCTTTTATAATAAAGAAAAGAAAAGTTAAAAAATTTTTTAAAAAAGTTCTAAAAAACAGTTTACAAATTCACCGCGTATATATATAATAATTGCATTCAACATTATAGTTGTGAAAAGCGTTTTCTAACGCGTATAAGAACTATAAAAATAAACAATAAATATATATGATATATACGGAGAATAAATATGGCTGAATACGTTAAATGTCCGCGTTGTGATTTGAATTACATGAAAAAGGGCGAAGAGTATTGTGACGTTTGTAAGGCGGAACTTAAAAAAGGACCGCAACTTATATTTGCCGTTGACGATATTGACGACGACGTTGATGCTTGGGAACTTTGCCCCATTTGTCATCAAAACCACGTTAAACCGGGCGAAAGCATGTGTGCTAAATGTGCTGAAGAGCGCGATTATAAAGATTCAAGGGAAGACCCTGACGATGAATCTTGGAAGGAATTCCTTGACGACGAAGAAGAGGAAGAAGAGGAAGATGAAGAAATGCTCTCTTTGAATAAACTTGCCGAAGAAGAAGGTGAGTTTGACGACGAAGAAGAGGAAGAAATTGTTAGCGAAGAAGAGCCTGACGACTTTGATATTCCTGACGTTGATAGTGACGATTTTATCGGTGACGACGAAGACGAAGAGGATGAAGACGACGAGGACGACGAAGAAGATTACTAATAAGAGTATAAAAAGTTTTTTTTCGGAAATAACTTTTATATGATTAAAAGTGTTTTAAGTTTAAGTCAAGTAAAAGAAGCGATTAAGAAAATGCAACAAAAGAACGTTGACGTGGTGGTTAATCTTGGCAGAAACAAATTCGTTAGTTTTTCGGGTAAAATAATCGGTGTTTATCCTGCGCTGTTCACGGTTGAGCCGTTTGATAAGGCGTTTAAGGGAAAAACCACCTATTCTTATTCTGAATATATGTGTGGGCGCGTTAAACTTAAAGAACGCTCTTATGCTGAGTAAAGAAAAAACTTGTGCAAAAAACGGCACAAGTTCTTTTTTTGTCATAAAACCTACAAACCGTAAATATATTGTAGTATATTGAAAGTGGTTTTTTGGAGGGGTTATGGCATTTGAACCTGTGTTTGAAAAAATAAGTTTTAATTGTGTTAAAAAAAGCGTTTCGGAACAAATTAAAGCAGAGTGCAAAGTTGAGATTCCAATAGAAGAAATTTCTCACGTTATAAACGTTTCTGCGTGGGCGGTGATTTCTGAAAGCAGTTTAGAAAACGGTGTTGCGGAATACGGTGGTAAAGCCGTTTTTTACGTTAGTTATGCCGATAGTGAAGGCGTTTTAAGAAAGTGTGAACGCGGGGTTGAGTTTAAGGGCAACCTTAAAGACGCTGAGATTAAGACAACTGACCGCGCGTATTTTACGGTTAGCGTTGATAAGACCGAATACGACTTAAACGGCTCTAAATTAACGGTCAGCGCATATTTAACCGTGCGCGCTAAACTTGACGGCTGTGAAAGCGTGAACGCGTTATCCGGTGGGGAAAACTTGGTTGTAAACCAAAATGAAATCCAAAGTGTAAAAAGTTTTGGCGTTAAGTCAACCGTGTTTCCGTTAGAAGAAGAGTTTGAACTCTCTTATCCCGTTGCCGAAGTTTTAAGCCATAGAGCGCAAGCGGTTATAACTGCAGTTCAATGCGGGGTGGGTGCTATAATCGTTGACGGTGAAGTTCTATTGTCGGCGATTATGTTGCAAAAAAACGAAAAAAGTGATATAATAAAAGAAATCAAAACAATGCCGTTTAGGGCGGAAATAGAGTGTGAAGAAGCAATGCCTAATATGCAGGCAACGGCGCGTGTGAGAGAAAAATCTTTTAAGACGGACGTTGCCGTTGACGAAGATAGTGGCAAAAGCGTGGTTAGTGCGCAAGTATATTTGCTTTTTGAAGGCGAAGCGTATTCAGACCAAACGCTAACCGTTGCTACGGACGTTTTCTCCACCGAGCAAGAAGTTGAACTTATCAAGCACGATTTAGAATATTATAAAACGGGGGAATTGCGCTGTTGCACGCAAGCCGTTTCTGGCAAGGCAGTCACGCCCGATTTACCCGCAGGCACAACTCTTTTAGCCGTTGGTGGAGAAAACGTTGAAATAGTTAGTAAGCGTTGTGACGGTGAAAAAACGGCAGTCACGGGCGTTATAAACGCCGTGATATATTTAAGAGATAGCGAACAAAAGGTATCTACCGTTAAAGTTGAAACGCCGTTTGAGTGTAATATTGATTGCCCTATGGGGTGCGACGTGGAAATTGACCTTGTTGCTCGCGCTCAAAAAGCACGCGCACGCATAATTTCCGTGAACGAAATAGAGTTAGAAACGGAAATTGCGTTTACCGTTTATCCACACGAAAAAAGCCAAATTAAAATTATCGGTGAAATTAAAGCCTTGGGCGAAAAAAAGAAAAATTCTTGCGCGTTAAGCGTTTATATCCCTGTTGAAGGCGAAGAACTTTGGTCTTTATCTAAAAGGCTAAACGTTTGCCCAAGCGCGCTTTTATCAACAAATCCCGAACTAACCTTTCCGTTAACGGGAAAAGAAAGAATTGTGGTTTATAGACAAAAATAAGGAAAAAAGTTTTACTTATGAAAAAAATTACTGTTAAAGTTCCTGCAAAAATAAATCTTACTCTTGACGTTTTAGGCGCGAAAAACGGGTATCATCAGATATCTTCGTTGGTCGCGTCTATTGACGTTTACGACACAATTACTGCAAAAAAGAGAACGGACGGAAAAATAACTGTATTAAATAAAGGCTTGCCAGTTGATTGCCCTATAATCGAAAACAACGCCTATAAGGCAAGCAAATTATTTATAGACACCTTCGGCACTTATGGTGTGGATATTATAATTGATAAAAAAATCCCCGTGGGTGGGGGGTTGGGTGGCTCTTCTGCTGATATAGCAGGTGTTTTGAACGCCCTTAATGCACTTTATGAAATCAACGGAGATATGTCACCGCTTGCAAGCGACTTAGGAAGCGACGCAACTTATATGCTATCGGGTGGATACGCCGTTATAAAAAATAGGGGCGAGCAGGTAGAAAAAAAAGATATAGACAAAAAGATTTACCTTTTGTTGATAACAGAGAACGGGCAAATTTCCGCAAGAAACGCTTATAAAAAGTTTGACCAAAAGAAAAAGTTTTTCGAACCAAGCACGGATTTAGCGGTTGACGCCCTATATCAAGGTGATTTTGAGAGTGCAAAAACGCACTTTAAAAACGACTTGTATCAAAGTGCGTGTGAACTGTTGCCAGCCGTTAAAAACAACGTTTATAATTTGCAAAAGGCGGGGGCAAACACCACTTTGCTTGCAGGGAGCGGACCAACCGTTCTTGGAATATTCGGCAATAAAAACGAAAGAGACGTCGTTTATAAAAAACTAATCGGCTTATACGGCGAAAACTTAATAAAAGCGCAAACGGTTATTCCTAAAAACGATAAATTTATATAAATAAAAAACTCACTTTTAATCGTAATAGTCATAGGGATTTTTATTTAAACTAAATCAAAAAGTGGTTTGTTAAATATTTTTTAACAAACCACTTTTTTTAACCTTGATATTCTTCAACTAATTCTAATAGTTCAGCAGGAGTTGTTACAACATCTAATGTATCTCCATTAGCATCAAAAAACTCCACTTCAAATGCTTTACCATCATATTCACAAACAATAGTTCCTTCTGCTCCTGATGGTATATTTTCATAATCTTGT
>SVHO01000010.1 GCA_015055725.1 Clostridiales bacterium
GTTCGCTTCGGGAACGGCATAACGGAAGAATATCACTATCAAAGCGGAAGAATGTCTGCGGAAGGGAAGTTTACATTACATAGCGTGAGAATGCGCGTTGAAATGAAGATTTTAACCGATGCTATTAAACTTATTAGAAAAGGGATTAACGTGTTCAAATCTCTTGATAAAAAGAGTAAAACCGTTAAACGCTTAATGAATATGGGCGAATATATGATTTGTTGCTTTACAACAGATATACACGTTAAAAAGATGTATATTTTAAGGCAAAAATTGTTTATTGCCGGTTCTAATAAAGAAGTTAGATGTATTATCGATAAAATTAGGAGTTTAGGCGCTATTGAAATTAAAAACGCACAAAAGGCCCTTAAAGTTGTTGATAAAGATTCTGCGCTTGGTTATGAAGCGTCAATGGGTTATGGTGGTGATAGAGCGCATATCGAGTGGAAAATACGTCAAGTTAACCACATGATGACTCATGAACTTGGAATTTACGAAAAAGGATTACAATTTTAATTGATTTAGTAAAAGCGTTTTTTAACGCTTTTACGATTTTTAAAAGGAGAAAAAATGAAAGTATTATTGATCAACGGAAGCCCACACGAAAACGGAACAACTTTTCGTGCTTTGTCTGAAGTTGCGTTTTCATTGAACGAAAACGGCATTGAAACTGAAATTATAACCGTTGGAAATCAAAACGTTGTTGGGTGTGACGTTTGTGGCGCGTGTTCTAAAATAGGGAAATGCGTAAAAGATGATTTAGCAAACGTAATAATAGAAAAAATCAACCAGTCAGATGGTTTAGTTGTTGGGTCACCCGTTTATTACGCATCGCTTAACGGTTCGCTTAAATCCTTGCTTGATAGAGTGTTTTTCGCTAAAAAATCGTTTGCAAATAAACCTGCATGCGCGGTTGCAGTTGCAAGGCGTGCTGGAACAACGGCTACTCTCGATATTATAAATAAATATTTTATGTTAAGTAATATGCCTGTTGTCACTTCGCAATATTGGAATATGGTTTTCGGCTCTAACGGAAAGCAAGCAGAACAAGACAAGGAAGGTCTACAAACAATGCGTGTTTTAGGCAACAATATGGCGTGGCTTATAAAATGCATTAAAGCAGGCAGGGATGCTGGAATAGATCCACCCGAAGAACAGAAGCACGAAAAAACAAATTTTTATAAAGAAACGTTGTGATTTAATGTAAAAAATAATTGCCCACGGTAGATGCCGTGGGCAATATGTTTATGCTGTGATTAAAAAACTTTTAGTAAAGTTTTGCAAAATATCTAAATTGTTTACCGGTCATAGACAGTCCCATGATAAAAAGACCTAAAGCAGGCAAGAGACCGCTAACTTCAAGTTTAGCCATAATTTGCTCAACGGGAACTTCGCCTTGAATAAAATATCCAGCAAAACCGATAATATAAACGAGATAGTTAAGAGCAACGACGAGCATAGCAATTCCTGCAAAAATGGTTATAACCTTGAATATTGCTCTTAAAATTTGCGAGCGAGTGATTATTAAAAGTAAAGAAAAGAGTATGTTTGCGGCAAGAATACCAAAGTATGCGTAAGGGGCGTATTCCATAACTATCGCGAGGATATCAATAACGTCCGTGCCAAGTTTAGTCACTTTAGCAAAGCCAGGAAGCATTGATTCGCTAAGCAATAAAAAGGTTTCGTCGCCAACGAGGGGTAGTGATTCGTATAAAAAATTAATACCTACAGAACCAAACGTGACGGGAATAAGTGCAACACACGCAGCTATTAACGACATAAAAATCGTGCCGAAACATTGCTTGACGTTTACGTTTTTTACGTGATCTTTTGACATGATTTTCTCCTTTGTCAAATTTATTGTTTATTAATTTTTATTTGTTTAACAACTTTCTTAATTACGGCAGGGAAGCCTTCACCAACTTGTTTTAAGTTTTGAAAAAATTGCTCTTGGTTGGTTCCACTACCAAAAACGTCTGTAATCCCTTTTATAACGACTAAAGGAACGTTGTTTGATAGGCAAACTTGTGCTATTGCACCGCCTTCCATATCACATAAACTGCACCCGATATCGTTTACAGAAGCAACGTCTTTTTCCGTATGGGTAAATCTGTCTGCGCTTGCAAGTGCAGTTTTCGGCAAAAACTCAAGCCCGCTAACAATAGTGGGGAAGAATACTCTGTCATATTCCTGAATATAACCAAGTGGGACGCCGTCAAGGTCTCTTAAATCAAAATCGTATTGGCAACATTTATCCACTGCGTAATAGTTTAATGCCTTAACGCTATCGTTAACGGCGCCACACGTGCCGAAATTGAGAATATAGTCGGGGGAAAATTTATCTATAACAAGTTGGGTCGATAGCCCTGCACTAACTTTTCCAATGCCACTTACAACGATTACGGCGTCTAAACCACAAATTTTACAGCTGAAAGCCTTTTTATCTGCAAGTTTAATTTCTTTAAGATTTTCAACCGCGCTTAAAAGAGGTTTAAGCTCAGATGTAAGAGCAACTACAATACCTATCATATAACACCTATGAAAAAATTGTGCAAGAATTATCAAAGAACTACGATACTTTCATATTATAACATATCGCCATATATATGTCAAATGTAGTAATAATTAAAATTTTTTTAAAAATTCAATAAGTTAAATATATGTTTTTTTGTTATACAGGTTTTGTGATTTTAGTGTTTAAACGGTGAAATATGTACATAATTGACAAATTTACCCCCAAATTTTAAAAACGTGCAATCTCAAAAAATGTGTAATAACGATATATTTAAGCGTAAAATACAGGTTTTTTAATAAAAATAGAATAAAAAATCACTTGACAAGTATAAAAATATGTCATAAAATAGAAATCATGAAAATAATATGTGGGGATTATGTAAAATGTGGTTTAAAAAATTTAAACACGGAAAAAACTTAAAGCTAGTTGATAAAAAATCAATTTTTATTGACGAAACTGTTGTTGTTGGTGAAAATGTGACAATTTATGAAAACAACAGAATTGAGGGGAACACTGTTATCGGCGATAACGTTGTGATAAAACCTGGTTGTTATATAATTGATTGTGTCATTAATGATAACAGTATTATAAATAAAAGCCAATGCGAAAGTGCAACGGTTGGAAAAGGGTGTGAGGTTGGACCTTTTGCAAGGCTAAGACCCAATGCAAAATTGGGTGAAAACGTTAAGGTTGGCAATTTTGTTGAAATCAAGAACGCAAACGTTGGTGATAAAACGAAAGTTAGCCACCTTGCGTACGTTGGCGATGCTGACGTGGGTGCTAATTGTAATATAGGTTGTGGTGCGATTTTCGTTAACTATAATGGTAGAAGCAAAAATAGAACGAAAGTGGGTGATAATTGTTTTGTCGGTAGCAACTGCAATATAATTGCACCTGTTTCTATTGAAAACAATACTTATATCTGTGCTGGCACGACCATTACTGAAGATTTAAAAGAAGACGATTTTGTTATTGGAAGAGTTAGACAGGTAGTAAAAGAAAATAGAGCACATGAGTATTTAAAGGAGATAAAATAATGGGGTTATTTTTTGGAACAGACGGTCTTCGTGGGAAGGTGAATGAAGACTTAACGCTCGATATTGCGCATAAAATAGGAAACGCGCTTTCTATATTAAAGGAAAATCCAAAAATTTTAATTGGTTCTGATACGCGTATTTCTAACACTTATCTTGCTCTTGGTTTGGCAAGTGGTGCTATGAGTGGTGGAGCAAAAGTTGTTGACGTTGGCGTTGTGCCGACGGCTGGTGTTGCTTATTTGACAAAGAAATTTAATTTCGATTACGGTATCGTTATAAGTGCATCGCATAACAGTGGCGAATATAACGGTATAAAGGTGTTTGATAGCAACGGCTATAAACTTTCTGACAAAGAAGAAGAACGCATTGAACGTTGTTTTATAAGGGAAAAAATAAACGCTTTCCCAAATATTGGCACGTATACTCAAGATTTTAACTTAGTTAAAGATTATAAAAAGTTCTTAATCGAAGCAAGTGAAAAAAGACTTGATGGGCTTACAATCGTCTTAGACGGTGCACACGGCGCTGCGCATCGAATTGCGCCAGAAGTATTTAGAAAACTTGGGGCAAACGTCATAGCTTCAAATTGTGTTGATGACGGGTTGAAAATTAACGATAAATGCGGTGCTTTATATCCCGAAAACTTGATTAAAAAGGTGTTTAGATATAAAGCAGATATGGGTTTTGCGTTTGACGGTGACTCCGATAGGCTTATTGCAGTTGATGAAAAAGGAAACATAATCGACGGTGATAAAATTATTTGGGCGCTCGGTAGATACTTTAAAAAGTTGGGTAGGCTAAATGGAAACACGGTTGTTGGAACGAGTCATACTAATATGGCAATAGAAGAAGGTCTTAAAAAGGAAGGAATTGACCTTATAAGGACAGATATTGGTGATAAATACGTTTTAGCAAAACTTATTGAAAAGAACTTAACTATCGGTGGGGAACAAAGTGGCCACGTTATTATAAAAGATATTTCAACTACGGGAGATGGTATACTTGCAGGTATAGTATTTGCAAACATGGTGTTAAACGAGAAGTGCAAAATGTCGGAAGCCGTTAATATTGAACTTTACCCACAAGTAAACAAGAACGTGGTTGTAGGGGATAAGTTCCGTATTATGAACAATGAAGAGCTTGGCAAGGCAGTTGCGAAATTTAATGCTCAATTAGGGTCAAACGGAAGAATTATGATTCGCGCATCTGGCACTGAACCAAAGATTAGGGTTATGGTTGAAAGTAAAGATAAAGCCGAAAACGAGAGAATAGCTGATTATATGGTTTCGCTTATAAAACGCATAGATAATTAAGTGTGATTATGTGTGACATAATGATGTTTTTATCACTAAAACACTAATGAATTGCATTGCATAATGAACTAATAATAACACGGTTTGAAAAGGTTAAGTCAAACCGTGTTTTATTTTTTTGATGAACTTAACTTTTAAAATATAGTATTTTAAAATAATTTACAAATAATTTTTATTGTGGTATACTAAATAAAACAATGGAGGTAATATATGAAAAACAAAACAAAAAAATTAGTTATCCCTGTGCTTTCAATTTTAATATTAATCGCTTCACTTGCAGTTATGTTGTGCGATATATTTATACCGCTTAATTTTTGGACGCATCCAGTTCTAAATTTTTTATTTTGCCTTGCAATCGGTTATGGTGTTATTTGTATTAGCCTGGGCTTTATTAAAACTTCGGCTTGGTATTTCTTCATAAGTGCAGTTCTTTTCGGGCTTGCTCTTGTTTACGCGCTAATGCAATATATCACTTGGTGGATTGGGCTTATAATCGTGGGCGTGATTTTAGTTATATTTGCGATTTTGAGCATTATTTCTAATGGTTCGAAAACCGAAGATATAGCAATCAATAAATCACCAGATTACAAAAACTATTTTCAAAGAAAAGAAGAAAAAGAAAAACAAGAGGCAGAAACTCAACCCGAAAAATTACCTGAAATTAAATCGTTTAAATAATTTTTTACAAAAGGTGAAAATATGGAAACAAGAAATTTAACGTTGCTCACAGACCTTTACCAACTCACTATGATGAACGGCTACTTAAAGTACGATAAAAATGAAGAGATAGCCGTGTTTGACGTTTTTTTCCGTCAAAATGAGATGATAACTTATTCGCTTGCTTGTGGATTAGAACAAGTGGTTGAATACGTGTTAAATCTTAACTTTGGTGATGAAGAGATTGAATATCTTAAAAGTTTAAAAATCTTTTCACAAGAATTTTTAGACTATTTAAGAACGTTCAAATTTACAGGTGATATTTATGCCGTACCCGAAGGAACGGTCGTTTTCCCAGGTGAACCTATTTTAACGGTTAAAGCACCCATTTTACAAGCTCAACTTATTGAAACGGCAATTCTTAACATAATGAACTTCCAAACGCTTATTGCAACTAAATCCGCAAAGATTTGCTATGCCGCTAAGGGTGACACGGTTATGGAATTTGGTTTAAGACGTGCTCAAGCACCCGATGCCGGCATTTACGGGGCAAGGGCTGCAATTATTGGTGGTTGCAATTCAACTTCTAACGTTCTTGCAGGCAAAATGTTTGATATACCCGTTTCTGGAACGCACGCTCATAGTTGGGTTATGAACTTTAAAGACGAATATACTGCATTTTCAGAATATGCAAAAGTATATCCCGATAACGCGTTGCTTTTAGTTGATACTTTTGATACGTTAAATCAAGGCGTTCCAAACGCAATTAAGGTGTTTGATGAATTAAAAGCCAAAGGGCATAAACCGCGTGGGATAAGGCTTGATTCGGGAGACCTTGCATATTTATCCAAAAAAGCAAGAGATATGCTTGATAAGGCAGGACATACGGATACTATAATTTGCGCGTCTGGTGACCTTGACGAATATTCTATAAATTCACTTAAAAATCAAGGGGCAAAAATCAATTCGTGGGGTGTTGGTACAAGACTTATAACGAGTGCCGATATGCCTGCACTTGGTGGGGTTTACAAACTTTCTGCAATTATTGATAAAGAAGGGAACGTCACTCCGAAAATCAAACTTTCTAATAACACTGCAAAAATCACTAATCCAGGCTTTAAGAACATTTATAGGGTATACGACAAGGCTACTGGAAAAGCGGAAGCAGACTTTATATTCCTTCGTAGCGAAAAACCGATTGACACTTCTAAACCGTTAGTGTTGACTCACCCAACAGAACGTTGGAAAAAGATTACGTTCGAAAATTACGAGTTAAGGTCGCTACACGTTGACGTGATTAAAGATGGTAAACTTGTTTACGATTTACCAAATCTTAAAGAAATTAGAAGCTATACTCAAAAAGAATTAGAAAGTTTTTGGGATGAATATAAGAGACTTGATAGGCCACACTTGTACAAAGTGGATTTATCAGATGAATTATATGAATTAAAACGTGGTTTGCTTGAAAAAATCAGGGGTCAAAAGCAAAATTAGACGTTGAGGGGAAAATTTTGGAACTTAAAAAAAGAAGATATTCGAAAAAACAGGTTATAGATATTTTGAACGCGTATAAATCTGAATACGACAAAAAGTTTGAGGATTATCGCGCCGAAGTTAACGCTCTTAAACAAGAAATTAAACTTGCCGAAGAGCGTGCTGAAAAGATGGAAAAAAAAGAAACACTTATACTTTCAACTCTTTTTAATGCAGAACAAACTGCTATGGAATTAAAGCGTAAAGCAGAGTTGCAATATGAACTTGAAGTTGAAAGGCTTAAAAAGTTTTCTAAAAAATGGGACGATTTTTTTAACCAGTTAGAAGAAAAGTATCCCCTTTATAAACCTGTCAAAACCGCAGTTAGCGTTAAAAAAGAAAGTGACAAAATTTTAAAAAAATCTAACGCTAAAGAAGCAATTGAAAACATTGAAAAGCTTTTACCTAAAAACAAAAAAGAAAAGTTTGACCCTAAGAGTAAAATTAGAGATTACATAGCGTCTACAGGGGATAACGGATTTAATCTTGATGAAGTTTTAAACCCTGGTACACTTAAATTGGAGGATATATGCAAGGAATTAGGGCTAATAGATGGAAACGAATAATTCTTGAATGTATTCCGATAATTTTACTTGCTATCTCTATAATTTTAGACCAAGTTAGCAAAAATTTTTATAAAGAACTTTATTTAAAAAACGGACAAACGACGGTTATAGACGGGTTTTTTTATCTAACTTACACAGTAAACACAGGCGCTGCTTGGAGTTTTTTATCTGACGTTTCTTGGGCGCAAACCTTTTTCAAGGTTCTAACCGTCTTGTCACTCATTTTATTCGTGTTTTTATACGTTTACGCCGTAAAAAACAAATATTCTTGGATGAAATATTCAATTGCTTTTACCGTGGGTGGAACGATTGGCAATTTTATCGATAGACTGTCTTTTAACGGTGTGACCGATTTTTTGAGTTTCGTGTTTGGCGAGTATCACTTTCCCGTGTTTAATTTAGCGGATAGTTTTTTGGTGGTAGGGGTTATAATGCTTATTATACATTTTTTATTTTTAGACGATAGTGGGTTGCTTAAAAAAGAAAATGGAAAAAATAAAGTTTAAAATTGACCAAAACGAAGGCGGAAGGATAGACGTTTTTCTCGCTGAAAAACTTGAATATACGCGTTCGCGCATTAAAAAAATGTGTGACGACGGTTTGGTTTACGTAGAAGGAAAGCCCGTTAAGGCAAATAAGGTGCTTAAAACGAATGAAAACGTTGAAGTTATTATTCAAGATTGCGTTAACCTTGACGTCACGCCTGAAAATATACCTATTGAAATTATTTATCAAGACGACGACTTAGCGGTTATAAATAAACCACAAGGGCTAACCGTCCACGCAGGCAACGGCACGCACGGAAGCACGCTCGTAAACGCGCTTTTATATCATCTTGATAAGTTATCGGGCATAAATGGCGTTATTAGACCGGGTATCGTTCATAGAATTGATAAAAACACTTCGGGACTACTTGTCGTTGCGAAAAACGATAACGCGCATTTATCGCTTGCTAAGCAACTTGAAGATAAAACTTGCAGTAGAAAGTATTTGGCTTTGCTTGAAGGTGTGCTTAAAGAAGATTCGGGAAGAATTGCAACTTTTATAGGTCGAAATCAAAAAGATAGAACTAAAATGGCAGTTGTTAGCGATGGACGGCAAGCTATAACCGATTTCAAGGTGATTAAAAGGTTTAGCGGATATACGCTGTGTGAATTTTCGCTATTAACAGGGCGTACTCACCAAATTAGAGTGCACGCCAAACATATTGGGCACCCAATAGTTGGGGATAAAGAATATGGGTATAAAAATCAAAAGTTTAATCTTGATGGACAACTTCTGCACGCTTATAAATTAAAGTTTATTCATCCAACTAAAAACAAAAAGGTTGAATTTTCTTGCGAAATTCCCGATTATTTTGAAAAAGTATTAAAAAGTTTAAAGTGAAATATGGAAATTAAAACAGTATTGCTTGATTGTCTTGCAACGAATAGAGCGTTAAAAAGAATTGCACACGAAATTGTCGAAAAAAATAAAGGCGTTAATAACGTTGTGCTTTTAGGAATTGCGCGCGGAGGAGTTCCTGTTTGCGAAAAGCTTGCAGAGTTAATCAATCAGATAGAAAACGTGAGTGTTCCTTTTGCTCAACTTGACGTGACAAAATTTCGAGACGACTTAACTCAAAATGCCAAACTAGACAAAAAAGTTGATGAGATTATCAACTTTTCATTAGAAGATAAAGACGTTGTTTTGTGTGACGACGTTTTATATACGGGTAGAACGGTGCGTGCTGGGATTGAAGCAATTATAAAATTAGGAAGACCAAGAAGTATTCAACTTGCCGTTTTAATTGACCGCGGGCATAGGGAACTTCCTATTCGCGCTGATTACGTTGGTAAAAACGTTCCCACGTCGCAAGAAGAAACGGTTGGTGTTTCCTTTACTAAATTAGGCGGAGAAGCTGTGATATTTAGCAATAAAAATTAAATTAGAGGGTATTATGAAAGGTTCAAAAAATACGTTAAACGCATTATCTTTTTTTGCGTTGATGATTATAGGCTTATTACTTGTTATTGAAAGGTTGTTGCCAATTGTTGGTATAAATATTAGCGGTGTTATGGTAGGTGTTTTATCTACCGTTAAAGACGTTTTCGTGCTAATCGTTATAGGGCTTTCTGCGTATAACTTTACGAGCGGAAACACTCGCTTAATTAAAAATTTGTTTTGGATTGCTGTTGCAATTTATATAGTGGCAACGGTTTTACTTTGGATTTAATAAAAATATTAAAAGGACGGAATTAACGTGGCAAAACCATTAGTGGCTATCGTCGGCAGACCGAACGTAGGTAAATCTACTTTCTTTAATAAAGTTGTCGGCAAAAAAATTTCAATCGTAGAAAACTTCCCTGGTGTGACTAGGGATAGGCTTTATGCTGACGCCGAATGGTGTGGCAATTATTTCACGCTCGTTGATACGGGTGGATTAGAACTTAAATCAACTGATGAAATGTGGCGTCATATTCAAAAACAAGCCGAAATCGCTATCGAAACGGCAGATGTTATTATTTTGTTTACAGACGCAAAAACAGGGTTAAATGCTTCTGATGAAGACGTTGCAATGAAACTTCGTAAATCGGGAAAACCAGTTGTTTTAGCCGTAAATAAACTTGACAATTACGACCCAAATAAACTTTATGAGTTTTATAACTTAGGGCTTGGTGAACCGTTTGGTATTTCGGCTGAACATGGAACAGGCATTGGCGAACTTCTTGACGAAGTTATTGATAACTTAAAATCGGTTGGCGAAAAAGAAGACGACAATTCTGTTAAACTTGCAGTCGTTGGTAAACCAAACGCTGGTAAATCAAGTTTGTGCAATAAACTTCTTGGTTTTGATAGAACTATCGTTTCAGATATTGCCGGCACAACTCGCGACGCGATTGATACGCCGTTTATGTATAAAGATAACAAATATACTCTTATTGATACGGCTGGGATAAGGAAGAAAAAGAGCGTTGAAGAAGATTTAGAGTATTACAGCGTTTTGCGTGCTTTCGGGGCTATTCGCCGTGCGGACGTTTGCGTTATGATGATTGATGCAAACGAAGGAGTGACCGAACAAGACGTTAAAATTTGTGGCTATATTCACGAACAAGGCAAACCTTCTATAATTGTTATGAATAAGTGGGATTTAGTTGAAAAAGACACTAACACCATAAATAGATTTAATTATGATTTAAACGAAGCGTTAAAATTTATGGATTATATTCAACCCATTTACGTATCTGCAAAAACAGGGCTTAGAACGGATAAAATATTGGATTTATCATTAAAAGTGTTGGATAACGCTAATCGTAGAATATCAACGGGGCAACTAAACGACCTTATTCTTGACTGTGTTAGGGCTAACGAGCCACCTTCAGTTAACGGGAAAAGGCTTAAAATCAAATACGCAACCCAAATGGGAACTAATCCACCAACTTTTATACTTTTTGTAAATGAATCGGCGTTAATGCATTTCTCATACAAAAGGTATTTGGAAAACTGTATTAGAAAAGCGTATGATTTTTCAGGCACGCCTATAAAAATTTTAGTTAGGGAAAATAACGAAGATGAGTAATTTGTTGCTTATTATTTTGTTTGCGCTAGGAAGTTATTTGTTTGGCAACATCAACTGGGCAATTTTAATTTCAAAATATAAAAAGACGGATATTAGAAAACTTGGTAGTGGCAATCCTGGAACACTAAATATGAGTAGAAATTTAGGCTTAAAAGCAGGACTTTTAACTTTCTTTCTCGATATAATGAAGGGTGCAACGCCAGTTTTAATCGCTTTTTTCGTTATGCGAGGAAAAGTTTTTGTGGGTACGGACTTTTTAGTTGTCGACTTTGCAGTGTTCTTATGTGGCTTATGCGCTGTTTTGGGGCACATTTATCCCGTGTTCTTTAAGTTTAAAGGCGGAAAGGGGATTGCATCAACTATAGGCGTATTTCTCGTTTGTTCATCCGTTTTTGGTTGGGAATGGGCAGTTGTTGCGATAATGGCTTTAGTTGCAGCAGGTGTTTTTATTTATTTTACCGAGTTTGGTGCAATGGGTTCTTTTATTGCTATAACTCCACCCGCTATTGGCAACGCAATAAGGCTTTACCTTACTTATAATTCGACTAGTAATTTAACTTCCTATACTTTTTATATTATAACTAACGTTTTAATATTTGCAATATGTTTATTCACTTGGTGTGCGCATAGGAACAATATTAAACGTATGCTTGCTGGTGACGAACATCCAACTTCTATTAAAGAAATGGTCGTCAAAATGAAACTTAAAAAAGCGCAAGAAAAGAATGCACAAAAAGATAATTAAAATATTTTTTAATGCTAATTAATAAAAAAATCATAAAAAATTTTAACCTCTCATATATTACTTGTGTAATGTGTGGGAGGTTTTCTTATGGAAAAATACAATATCTATAAAGATATATCTGCAAGAACGGGTGGGGATATCTATATCGGTGTGGTGGGGCCAGTTAGAACGGGAAAGTCAACGTTTATTACAAAGTTTATGGAAAAAATGGTTATTCCTAACATAAGTAATAAACTTCAAAAACAAATTGCAACTGACGAAATGCCTCAATCAGCCGATGGTAAAACTATTATGACTACCCAACCTAAATTTGTTCCTGCAAATGGTGTAAAGGTGCAGTTTAAAAATAAGGCAACGGCAAACGTTAGATTAGTTGACTGTGTCGGTTATTTTGTTGACGGGGCAGTTGGGCACGAAGAAGACGATAAGCCAAGACTTGTTAGAACGCCTTGGGATGAAAAAGAAATTCCTTTTGAAAAGGCTGCGGAAATCGGCACTAAAAAAGTTATTGAAGAATATTCAACGATAGGTATAGTCGTCACTACTGACGGAAGTATTGGAGATATTGAACGCAAAAGTTATTTAACTGCCGAAAATAGAGTTATAAGTGAATTAAAAGGATTGAAAAAACCCTTTGTTATATTGCTAAATAGCAAAGAGCCTAATTCTGAAAGAGCGCTAAAAATTGCTGACGAGTTAGAAAAAGAGCACGGTGTTTCAGTTGTATGTGCAAACGCTAAAGAAATGACTGTTGAAGATATAAATTTAATTATGGAAAAAGTTTTGCTTGAATTTCCTATGTATGGTTTCAACGTTGAAGTACCGTCTTGGATGCAATCATTACCTGTTAATAATAAAATTGTATCAGAAATGATTGAAAAACTTAAAGAAAGCTCAAAAAATATAGTAAAAATGCGCGATTTTTCTTTGCCGACGGAATGTATGGCTGATAGTGAAAATTTTGATGAAGTTTTAATAAGTGAAGTTAATTTTGGAAACGGCATGACCGATTATAAATTAAAAGTTAAAGACGGCTTGTTTTATAAGGTTTTAACTGACGAATGCGGGGAAGAAATAGACGATGATTATAATCTTATGTGTTATATAAAGTCCTTTGCTGAAGAAAAGAAAAAATATCAAAAGATTAAAGACGCGCTATTTGAGGCCGAACAAAACGGCTACGGTGTTGTTTTACCAACCATAGATGAAATGGATCTCGCCGAACCTGTTTTGGTTAAACAGGGAGGGAGATACGGCGTCAAACTTAAAGCGTCAGCACCGAGTTTACATATAATGAAGGTTGACGTTTCAACCGAAGTTGCGCCAATAGTTGGCACGGAAAAACAAGGTGAAGATTTAATAAATTATCTTATGAGTAAGTTTGAAGATAACCCCCAAGGCATTTGGGAAACAAACATGTTTGGAAAATCCTTACACGATTTAGTTAACGAAGGGTTGGCAGATAAATTGACGGCAATGCCAAAGGAAGCGCAGACGAAAATGCGTAAAACGTTAACGCGTATCGTGAACGAAAATCGCGGTGGGGTAATTTGTATTTTGTTATAAAAAAGAAAAAAACTCAGGTTTAATGCCTGAGTTTTTTGCTTAAAAATTATTTATATTTAATTACAAATCTTTCTAATAACGCAACTAATGCATACATAATTGATGCAAGTATACATAGCACCACGGTTGACGCCATAACCAAGTCTAATTTAAAAACTTGACCGCCGTAAACTATTAAATATCCAAGACCTGCGCGTGAAACGAGATATTCACCCATTATTGAGCCAACCCAAGCCATTCCGACACTTATTTTAAGCATGCTTATTAAAGTTGGTAAACTACCTGGAACGACTAATTTATAAAGTATTTGAAATTTATTAGCGCCCATCGCTTTAAGTAGTAAGATTTTATCTTTATCTGTTGCTAAAAATCCGTTTAGCATAGTTATAATTGCAACTATTATTCCAATTAAAACAGCCATGAAAACTATTGCTTTGCTTCCGCTTCCACACCAAACTATTATGATAGGGCCAAGGGCGATTTTAGGTAAACTATTTAATACGACGATATAAGGTTCTAAAATTCTTCTAAGCCTTTCTGACCACCAAAGCATCAAAGCGATAACGTATCCTAAAACCACGGCGATTAAAAAACCCAAGGTTGTTTCGTAAAGGGTTATACATATATGATGAAATAAATTGTTCTCAACCCAAAGAGTGCTTATTGTATTAAATATCTTTGACGGACTGCTTGTGATAAAGGTGTCAATTGTTCCAAGTTGTGCCATCAATTCCCACGCACCGATTAAAAAGAATAGGATAGAGAAGCGCATTATCCAAACTAAAAAAGATTCACGTTTAACTTGTTTTATATATAATAAATGCTCTTTTGAAAAAGTCTTTTCTTTCTTCATATGTGTAGCTCCTTCCATATTTTTTCAAACCATTTGCTAAAATATGGGCTTTCTCTTTTTCGCAATGGGGAATCACCGTCTATATCGGGTTTAAATATTGATTTTACCATAGCAGGTCTATCGGTTAGTACTATGATTTTGTCAGACATAGAGATGGCTTCCGATATGTCGTGAGTGACCAAAACGGCAGTTTTTCTCTCAGCTTTTATGATTTTATACACGTCGTCCGCAACTGATAGGCGCGTTTGAGAATCTAAGGCGGAAAATGGTTCATCTAATAGCAATAATTCGGGTTTAAAAACTAAGGTTCTTATAAGTGCTACCCTTTGTCTCATACCACCAGACAATTGGTCGGGATAAGACTTCTTAAAATCTTTCAAGCCGTATTTTTCTAAAAGTTCAATCGCTAATTTTTTGCTTTTTTCGTCTTTACACTTTTTTATTTCTAATGGTAAATAGACGTTTTTTTCTATAGTTCGCCAAGGAAAGAGTTGGTCTTTTTGTAGCATATATCCAAGGTTTTGTTTAGCCGTGTTTTTATTGCCGTTAATTAAAATAACGCCTCCACTCGGCTTGATTAAACCTGCAATCATTGATAAAACTGAAGTTTTTCCACATCCAGAAGGTCCTATAATTGAAACGAATTCGCCTTCATTGCAGTTAAAACTTAAATTTTTTACTGCTAAAATTTCGTCCTCAAGCGTGTGATAATTTAATGATACGTTTTTTAATTCTAGTATTTTTTTCATAATTTTTTCCGCCGTAAAAATTGTATTTTTTTAGCCGAAAACTTCTTTTGCAAGCGTGTTGTCAACTATTTTATTGAAATCTACGCGTTCAGATAATTCACCTGCGTTTTCCATTATATTTTGAAGCCTTGTAAAACTTGCTTCGGTTGCTTGTAAATCGGTTTTCCAAGCATTGATGTTTTTATAACTTTTTATAGACGTTTCAATAGAAGTTATAGAAGTTGAAGGGAATTGTTTAACAATTGCTTCTGCAACTTCACGTTCGCTATGCGTTGCAATAAATTCGTGTGCTCTTTTAATAGCTTTCAAAAATGACTTTATTTTACTAGGATTTTTCTTTATGAAACTGTTTAGTGCAATAAAAGAAGTGTAGGGGATTTCACCACCTTGCTCGCCAACGCTTGCGACAATGTGCCAACGCCCAAGTGCTTGATATTCCGATGCGGTGGGTTCGAAAACTGTGCAATAATCACCTGTTCCGCCTAAAAAAGCACTTGTCATAAGATTGAATTGAACGTCAAAATTGAGATTAAAATCAATTTTATCATACATACCCAATTCATTCATAATATATTCAAATGTCATAGCGGGCACACCGCCTTTTCTGCCAGCCAAAATTTCTTTGCCTCGGAGATCCGACCATTGAAAGTTTGGTTCGGGCACTTTTGAAACTAAAAACGCGCCGTCTTTTTGCGTTAATTGACCAAAAACTTTTGGATAATCGGCTTTTCCTTGATTATAAACGTAAATAACCGTTTCAGGTCCCATCAATCCTATATCAGCGTTGCCTGATAAAACGGCTGTCATAGAGTTGTCTGCGCCACCGCCGTTAGTTAATTCGATTTTTAAGTTTTCATCTTCAAAATACCCGTTTTCTATGGCTAAATATAAGGGAGCGTAGAAAACTGAATGAGTCACTTCGTTTAATTTAATTGTGTTTTCATCTGTTTTTTGACATGCCGTAAACGGAAAAACAAAAAACAAACATGAAAGTAAAAGTGTAATGATTTTCTTCATTTTTTTCTCCATAAAAAATTTTTTTAATACTCTATATTATGAATTTTAAGCGATATTTGACAATGTTTTTTATAACGTTTGACTTTATTTTAAATATTAAGTATAATGATAAAGTATTGCAAAAAGGAGAAAGCCTTAACTATGGATATGGCAAAAACTTACAATCCTTCGGAGTTTGAGAAGGAAATTTATGAAGAATGGGAAAGTAAAGGGTATTTTAAGGCAAAAGTAGACGCTAATAAATTGCCTTTTACAATCGTTATACCACCGCCCAATATCACGGGGCAATTGCACATGGGGCACGCTCTTGACGAAACGTTGCAAGATACGCTTATAAGGTTTAAGCGCATGCAAGGTTATAGCGCTTTGTGGCTTCCCGGCACTGACCACGCGTCAATCGCAACCGAAGTTAAAATCGTTGAACAAATGGCTAAAGAAGGTATCACCAAAAAAGACATTGGTCGCGAAGGTTTTTTAGAGAGAGCGTGGGCTTGGAAAGAAAAATATGGTGGAAGAATTATCGAACAGTTAAAAACTCTCGGCTCGTCTTGTGACTGGTCGCGTTTAGCGTTTACAATGGACGAAAAGTGTTCAAAAGCGGTAAAAGAGGTTTTCGTTAATTTATACGAAAAAGGGCTTATTTATCGTGGCGATAGAATTATTAACTGGTGTCCAGAATGTAAAACCGCTTTGTCTGATGCTGAAGTTGAGTATGTTGAAGAAGATAGCAGTCTTTGGTATATAAAATATCCTGTAAAAGGTACGGATAAATTTATAACGGTTGCAACGTCTCGTCCTGAAACTATGCTTGGTGATACTGCTGTTGCGGTTAATCCAAAAGATAAGCGTTATGCTGGCATGGAAGGCAAAACGTTGATTTTACCTATCGTTAATAAAGAAATACCTATTGTTTACGACGAATACGTTGAATTAGAATTCGGTACGGGTGCGGTAAAAATTACGCCCGCGCACGACCCGAACGACTTTGAAGTTGGACTTCGCCACAAACTTGACGTTATTAAGGTTATTGCCGACGACGGAACTATGAACGAGTTTGCAGGTAAATATAAGGGTATGGATGCTCTTGAATGCCGTAAACAAATCGTTGAAGAACTAAAACAACTTGGTGTTCTTGAAAAAATTGAACCTTTACACCACAGCGTTGGGCATTGTTATAGGTGTAATCATACGGTCGAACCTATCGTTAGCAAACAATGGTTTGTTAAAATGGAACCGCTTGCTAAACCCGCAATTGACGTTGTTCGTAAAAAAAGCGTTAAATTCGTTCCCGATAGATTTTCTAAAATTTACTTTAACTGGATGGAGAACGTTAAAGATTGGTGTATTTCACGTCAACTTTGGTGGGGGCATCGGATACCGGCTTACTATTGTCAAGACTGCGGTGAGATGACCATAAGCAAAAAAGACGTGACCGTTTGTCCAAAGTGTGGCGGAACGCATATTAAACAAGATGAAGACGTTTTAGATACTTGGTTCTCTTCGGCTTTGTGGCCTTTCTCAACACTTGGCTATCCCGATAAAACGGAAGACCTTGATTATTTTTATCCAACCGACGTTTTGGTGACAGGGTATGACATAATTTTCTTCTGGGTCGCTCGTATGATTTTCTCAGGCTTAGAACATATGAAGAGGATACCTTTTAAGGACGTTTTAATTCACGGACTTGTGCGTGACTCTCAAGGTAGGAAAATGAGTAAGTCACTTGGCAACGGTATAGACCCAACAGAGATTATTTCTAAATATGGTGCGGACACTTTGCGTTTCTCACTTATTAACGGTGTTGCAGCAGGAAGCGATATGAGATTTTCTGACGAGAAAATTGAAGGTGCGCGCAACTTTATGAATAAGATTTGGAACGCTTCTCGTTTCGTTATAATGAACGCTGAGGGCAAACAAATTAGTGACGTTAAAGATTGCAAACTTTGTGGCGCGGATAAGTGGATTATTTCTAAACTTAATAAAACGGTTAAAGACGTGACGCTTAATATGGAAAAATATGAAATGGGCGTTGCGCTTGCAAATCTTTACGATTTTGTTTGGACAGATTTTTGCGACTGGTATATTGAACTCACTAAGCCCGTTCTCTATGGTGAAGATGAAAAGAAACGCAACGATACTATTAGCGTTTTAACTTACGTTTTAGGTGAAATAGTTAAATTATTGCATCCGTTTATTCCGTTTGTGACAGAAAAGATTTATAAGAGTATTCCTGGGGCGAAAGGTCCGTTAATGCTTGCCGATTTCCCAAGATATAACGCAAAACTTAATTATCCAAGTAGTGTTAAAGAAATTGAACCTATCAAAGAAATTATTAAGTGCATTAGAAACGTTAAGGCAAAAGTTGGTGCCGCTCCGTCTAAAAAAGTGACGCTATACGTTATAACAGAAAGCAAAAAAACCATTAAAAACGGCGCAGTTTATATTGAAAAATTAGCAGGCGTTTCGGATATCCAACTCGTTGAAGATAAAACTTCGTTGCCAGATAAAGTCGTTTCACAAGTAATAGATGGTTTTGAACTTTTCGTTCCGCTTGGCGAACTTGTTGATATGCAAAAGGAAATTGAAAGGTTAGAAAAAGAACGCCAAAGCATAGAAAGTGAAATTGCGCGTGCAAACGGTAAGTTATCTAATAAAGGATTTTTGGATAAAGCACCAAAGAGTTTGGTTGAAGCTGAACACGCTAAACTTGATAAGTATATTGATATGCGCGCAAAAATCCTTGAACAACTTAAAGACCTTAAGGGTTGATGTAAACTTTTAGTTTAATTATTAGAAATAAAACGAACCTTGATATATCAGGGTTCGTTTTTGTTTAATGAATGGATTATAGAAAATATCAAAATACAACATTTTTTACGCAATAAATGGTTAAAAATACCAAAAAAATATATGCGATTATTGACTTTTATCTCATAATGTATTATTATATAATTATAATAGTATAATATTAGGAGTAGTATGATTATGAATTACAAAAACGCAACTTGGCGTAAAAGTATGACGCTAAAAATTGATTACAACAATATGATGAAAGAATACGTTGGAGAAGAGCAAGGGTTTTCTCAAAAAGATTTGAGTGATAGCAAAAGAATTGTAAACGAGGCTTTTAACGTTGTTTCTGAAAATCGCGGTAAGGGTATGATGGGTTGGACTGAACTTCCATACAATCAAAAAGAAATAGTTGCAGATATTATTGAAACAGCAAAAAACATAAAAAAGAAATTTGATAACTTTGTGGTTTTAGGAATAGGTGGTTCGGCTCTTGGTCCGATAGCAGTTTTTCAAGCGCTTTGCCATTTAAGGCACAATGAACTTCCAAAATCAAAGCGCAAAGCCCCCAAACTTTACGTTGAAGATAACGTTGACCCAGAAAGAATGGTTGCACTTCTTGACGTTTTGGACCTTGATAAAACAATCTTTAACGTTGTGACAAAAAGTGGCGCAACGAGTGAAACCATGTCTCAATACTTAATCATAATGGATATTTTAAAGAAAAGATATGGCGATAAAGCAAAAGACCATATGATTGCAACAACTTCTGCACATAAAGGAAACCTTATAAAGATTGCACAAGCAGAAGGGCTTAAAACTTTTTATATTCCAGACGGGGTTGGCGGAAGATTTTCGGAACTCTGCCCAGTTGGGTTGTTGCCCGCAGCGGTAGTGGGTATTGATATTAAACAAATGCTTGCAGGTGCAGAATATATGGATAAACTTTGCAAGAGTAAAGATATCAAGAAAAACCCTGCACTTATAAGCGCCCTTTTAGAATATCTCGCAATGAAAAAAGGTAAAAATATTTCAGTTATGATGCCCTATGCGGATAGTCTTAAATATATTGCGGACTGGTATTGCCAGCTTTGGGGAGAAAGCCTTGGTAAAGCAGTTGATAATAACGGAAATGAAGTTTACGTTGGACAAACGCCTGTAAAAGCTTTGGGGGTCACAGACCAACACTCTCAAGTTCAACTTTATAGAGAAGGTCCTTTTGATAAGGTTATAACAATAATTGCAGTTGATTCCTATCGTTCAACCGTTGATATTAGTAATGGTTGTGAAGATATTCCAGACGTTAACTTTTTGTGCGGACACACAATGAACGAACTTATCACCGCTGAAAGAAAGGCAACTGAATACGCATTAACGACAGCGCGTAGATTAAACTATACTATAACTCTTCCCGAAGTTAATGCTTTTACTATCGGTCAGCTTCTTTATATGTTTGAAATGGAAACAGCGTATACGGGTGCAATGCTTAATATTGACACGTTTAATCAACCAGGTGTTGAAGGTGGCAAAAATGCGACTTACGCACTTTTTGGAAGAAAAGGCTATGAAAAAACAAAGCAAGAGATGGATAACGCTCCAGTAAAAAATCCTGATTACGTTTGTTAGTAATTTAATTTTATTTATATGAAAAACGTTGAGAATAAAACTGATTTACCACTTTATTTGTTTCATCAAGGAACTAATTATAATGCTTATGAATATATGGGCGCACATTTTTCGCGCGTTAAAAACGTAAACGGCGTTGTTTTTAGAGTGTGGGCACCAAAAGCTGAAAGTGTTTCGGTCGTTGGTGATTTTAACGGTTGGAATGAAAACTCAAACGTTATGAATCGTGTTAGTGACGGCGGTGTATTTGAGTTATTTATAAAAGGGCTTAAAGAATATGATGCGTATAAGTTTGCTGTAAAAAACAACGGAAAAACTGTTTTGAAAGCGGACCCATATGCTTTTCATAGCGAAACTCCGTCAGGAACGGCGTCAAAAATTTATAAATTAGACGGATATAAATGGCACGATGCTGATTTTATTAAAAATAAGCAAAGACCTTATTCTAAACCTGCAAATATTTACGAAGTAAACCTTGCTTCATGGAAACGCCATGAAGACGGCAGTTATTACACTTATAAAGAACTTGCCGTTGAACTCGTTTCTTACGTTTCCGATATGGGTTATACTCACGTTGAATTTATGCCCGTTTCAGAATACCCGTTCGACGGATCTTGGGGGTATCAAGTCACAGGGTATTATTCAATATCTTCAAGATTTGGAACGCCTAAAGATTTTATGGCACTAGTTGACGCATTTCACCGCAAAAATATTAGCGTTATCGTGGATTGGGTTCCTGCTCATTTTCCAAAAGACGAGCACGGGCTTTATGAGTTTGACGGAACGCCGTGTTATGAAAATCAAGGTTGGGACAGGCAAGAGCATAAGGTTTGGGGAACGCGCCTTTTTGATTGGGGAAGAAACGAAGTTCAAAGTTTTTTGATTTCAAACGCACTATTCCTTTTTGAAAAATTTCACGTTGACGGATTGCGTGTTGACGCTGTTGCATCAATGTTATATTTAGATTTTGATAAAAAAGAAGGGGAATGGATACCTAATCAATACGGTGGAAACCACAATTTAGAGGCAATTGCTTTTTTGCAAAAGTTAAATACGGTCGTTTTTGAAAAATTTCCTTTAGCACTTATGATAGCTGAAGAATCAACTGCTTTTTCAATGATAACTAAACCTGTTGACGTTGGGGGGTTAGGGTTCAATTATAAGTGGAATATGGGTTGGATGCACGACGCCTTAGATTATATGGCTTGTGACCCTTATTTCCGTTCTGGTTGTCACGATAAACTTACTTTTTCAATGCACTATGCGTTTAGTGAGAATTTTGTTCTACCTATTTCTCACGATGAAGTTGTTCACGGCAAAAAATCGTTGTTAGACAAAATGTTTGGCAATATTGAAGATAAATTCTCGTCTTTGCGAGCATTTAATGCATATATGTTTGCGCATCCTGGCAAAAAACTTAGTTTTATGGGTAGCGAATACGGACAATTTAAAGAATGGGATTATAAAGAAGGGCTTGAGTTTTTTATGCTTGAATATGACTTGCATAACAAACTGCAAAAATTCAACAAAAAACTAAACAAGATTTATAAGTCCTATCCTCCTTTTTATGAAATTGAAGATAGTTGGGATGGATTTAGTTGGATTTCAGTTGATGAAAAAAATAATAACGTTATTGCATTTGTTCGTACGGCTAAAGATGGCAAACAAGTGATTGCGGTTATGAATTTTTCGGGCAACGACTATTATAAGTACCGTTTAGGTTGTGAACAAGGAGATTACAGTGTTTTGCTTTGCACGGATGATAAAGCGTTTGGCGGGCGTGGCGTGTGCAAGAGCAAGCGCATTAAAGCACAAAAGAAAAATGCTCACGGAAAAGATTATTCAATTCGAATAACTTTACCGAGATTAAGTGCGTTATATATTGTTAAAAGCGATTAAAATTTTAAGGAGAAATTTTTTATATGGTAAGGAAGAAGAAATGTGTTGCAATGTTGTTGGCTGGCGGACAGGGGAGCAGATTATATGCGCTTACAACAAACATAGCAAAACCTGCGGTTTCGTTTGGGGGAAAGTATAGAATAATTGACTTCCCACTTTCAAACTGCATAAATTCGGGTATTGACACGGTTGGTGTTCTAACGCAATATCAACCATTAATACTCAACTCTTATATTGGCAACGGTCAGCCGTGGGATTTGGATAGAAATTTCGGTGGCGTTAGAATTTTACCGCCCTATCAAGGTAAAAATTCGTCTGACTGGTATAAGGGTACGGCTAACGCTATCTATCAGAATTTGCGTTTTATAAATCAATTTAATCCTGATTACGTTTTAATTCTTTCGGGTGACCATATTTATAAAATGAATTACTCTTTGATGATAAATTACCATATTTTAAATAATGCCGATTGCACTATTGCGGCTATAAACGTTCCTATGGAAGAAGCGTCGCGCTTTGGTATTCTTAATACCAACGAAGACGGCAGTATTTATGAATTTGAAGAAAAGCCTAAAAAGCCAAAATCAACGTTGGCGTCTATGGGCATTTACGTTTTTTCAAGAGAAAAGTTGCAAAAATATTTGCAAGAAGATAGTGAAGACCCTAAATCTTCAAATGACTTTGGTAAGGATATTTTGCCAAAGATGCTTGCTAATGGCGAAAAGATGATGGCTTATGAGTTTGAGGGTTATTGGAAAGACGTTGGAACTATTGATTCACTTTATGAAGCAAATATGGACTTACTTGGTGATAATCCTAAATTTGACGTGGGTGATACTTCTTGGAAAATTCAGTCAAGAAGTCCACTTGCTCCGCCACAATACATAGGCGAAGGGGCTAAAACTGATAATAGTATAATTATGTCTGGTTGTGAAATTTACGGCTCTGTTGAAAATTCTGTGCTTGCAAGTGACGTTATCGTTAAAAAAGGCGCGGTTATTAAAAACAGCATAATTATGGGTGACGTAGTCGTAGATGAAGATGCAGTTATTGAATATTCAATTATTGACGAAAACGTGACTATCGGTAAAGGTGCAAAAATCGGTGAGCCAAAAGAAAATGGCAAAGGCATTGCCGTAGTTGGTCGAAATATCAACGTAAATAGTTCAGCGGTTATTGAAGGTGGAAAAATCGTCGATAAAGAACTTATTAAGGGAGGGAACTGATAATGAGAGCAGTTGGTATTATATTTTCTAATATTCACGATAATAACGTGCCCGAGCTTGCAAGAATAAGAACGCTTGGTTCTATTCCTTTTGGCGGAAGGTATAGGTTAATAGACTTCCCGCTATCTAATATGGTTAATTCGGGTATTGATACGGTAGGTATTATAACAAAAAGTAATTATCAATCTTTAATGGACCACGTTGGTAGTGGTAAAGATTGGGACCTTGCAAGAAAAGACGGTGGTGTTATCATTTTGCCACCTTATGGTGACGAACAAAGTAGCACGCTTTACACTTCAAGGTTAGAAGCGCTTAAAGGTATAACTAACTTCTTGTTCCGTGCGGACGAGCAGTACGTGGTGATGACCGACTGTGATGCTGTTTGTAGAATAAATTATAGTGAAGTTATTGAATATCATATTCGCAATCGCGCTGATATCACGCTTGTTTATAAAAAGTTTAACGACGGAGAATATTCGGCCAAAAACGCAACAACTTTCGATATAGAAGACGGCAGAATTGTAAACGTTAATTATAAAGAAAGACTGCAAGAACAAGCGCATAACGTGTTTACGAACGTTTTCGTTATGAAAAAATCTTTGTTGCAAAATATCGTTATGGATAGCATTTCTCACAATAAACGCCATTTTATGACCGACGTTATTGCTTCTAACGTTGATTCTATGAAAATTATGGGTTATGAACATAAAGGTTTTTATGCGGGCATAACTTCTTTGCAAGCATATTTTGATAGCAATATGGCTATGCTCAACAATGAAGTTCGTCACGAAATTTTTGGCGACAGAAGTGTGTTTACAAAAATTAGAGACTCCGCGCCTACCAAATTCGGCAACAGTGCAATTGTTAAAAATTCGATGATTGCAGACGGTTGCGTTATCGAAGGAGAAGTTGAAAACAGCATTCTCTTTAGAAACGTTAAAGTTGCGCGTGGCGCAGTCGTTAAAAACAGCATAATAATGCAAAACACCGTTTTAGGTGAAAATAGTACACTTAATTGTATAATAGCGGATAAAAACGTCACAATTAGAGATAGAAAAGTTCTATCTGGCAGTGAAAATCATCCGTTCTATATCAGCAAAGGCATTATGATTTAAGGGGAGTTTTATGGAAAAGACTAAAAAAACGAATACTACTAAAGCGACTAAAACTGCTACAAAGAAAAATACGGTAAAAAAGGTTGAAAACCTTCCAACCGCAAAAACTTTACCAGCAACAAAAACTGCAAAAACTAAAACAGGTAAATTACCCAAAATAACTGTTTCATCAAAGAAAAAAATCATTTTTTTGGGGTCTGAATGCGCGCCGTTTATTGCAACGGGTGGTCTTGCAGACGTTTTAGGTTCGTTGCCAAAGGCGCTTGCTAAAAATAAAAACTTGGATATAAGCGTTATTTTACCACTTTTTTCAAACGTTAACCCCGAACTAAAAGAGAAATTTAAGTTCATCACTAGTTTTAACGTTTCAGTTTCTTGGAGACTTCAATATGCAGGGGTATTCTATTACGAATATCAAGGCGTTAAGTTTTATTTTATTGATAACGAATATTACTTTAAGAGAGAAGGTAATATTTACGGATTTTATGATGATGGGGAAAGATATGCTTTCTTTTCGCGCGCATCGTTAGATACGATTGCAAGGCTTAACATTTATCCAGACGTTTTGCATTGCAACGATTGGCAAACGGCATCTTCTATTATTTACTTAAAAGGTATGTATTATGGTGATGCTAACTTTAATAAAATTAAAACGGTGTTTACAATCCACAATATTGAATATCAAGGCATATTCGGTATGGATACCTTTGGCGATTTATTTGGTTTTCCAGAATCAATAAAGAACTTCGTTGAGTTTAATGGAAGCGTTAACCTTATGAAAGGCGCAATAGAAATGACTGATATCGTGTCAACCGTTAGCCCAACTTATGCTGAAGAAATTAAAAATTCTTATTTTGCACACGGGCTTGAAAATATAATAAATAAGAACGCCAATAAACTTCACGGAATACTTAACGGCATAGACGTTGACTATTATAATCCTGAAACTGATAAATTTTTATTTGAAAATTACACGGTTGATAACCTTAAAGGCAAGGCAACTTGTAAAGCAGAACTTCAAAAAATGTTGAATTTGCCAGTCAGGGAAGACGTTCCTATTATAGCAATTATTTCGAGATTGGTTTCACATAAAGGGCTTGACCTTGTTCGCGGTGCTATTGAAAGTTTGCTTGCACAAGACGTTCAAGTGGTGATTTTAGGCAAAGGTGAAATTGCTTACGAAAAGTTTTTTGAACACCTTTCACGTTGTTATAGTGGAAAATGCGCAACCGTTATTGCTTTTAATCAAGACTTGTCACGCAAAATTTATTCTGGCGCGGATATTTTCTTAATGCCGTCAAAAATGGAACCTTGCGGTCTTTCACAAATGATTGCAAGTAGATACGGCACTGTTCCCGTAGTTCGTGAAACGGGTGGGCTTAATGATAGCATAAAGGCGTATACTGGTGTTAAAGGAAACGGATTTACTTTCCATGATTACAACGCGCACGATATGCTTTACGTCATTAACGAAGCAATTAGAACTTACAAAGATAAGAAAGCGTGGGCAGACGTTCAAAATAGAGCGATGACTACAGATTTCTCTTGGAACGTTCAAGCAGGAGAATACGAAAAACTTTACGATAAATAATACGGACAATTTTTAGGAGATGAAATGAACAATTTGACTGAAAAAGATGCTATATCGCTTATAAAAAGCAAACTTTCAAAATATTTTGGCGTAAGCCCGAAAGAAGCAAACAAAGAACAAATTTATAAAGCAGTTGTGATGTGCGTTAGAGATATTCTTTTAGAAAAACGCAGTGCCTTTAACAAAAAATATCGCGATAAAGGCGGAAAAAGAGTATACTATCTCTGCATGGAATTTTTGCTTGGGCAATCATTAAAGAATAATACGTATAACTTGAGTATACAAGATTCGTTTGATAGCGCGCTAAAGAAAGAATTTAATTGTTCTCTTGACGAACTTTACGATATTGAACCTGATGCAGGGCTTGGAAACGGCGGTTTAGGTCGACTTGCTGCGTGCTTTATGGACGCATTGGCAAGCCAAAATTATCCTGCTATGGGTTATTCTATAAGATATGAATACGGACTTTTTAAACAAAAAATCGTTGATGGTTGGCAAACTGAGTTGCCTGATATTTGGCTACCAGGTGGCGAAGTTTGGTTAACCCAACGTCACGATAAAACTTTCAAAGTGAAATTTGACGGGCATATCGAAGAATTTTGGACTGATAACGGGCTTAAAATTGCGCATTATGACGCTAAGGAAGTTGAAGCCGTTGCTTACGATATGATGATATCTGGTAAGGATAGCGAAGCGGTTTCTGTTTTAAGGCTTTGGAAAGCGCAAAATATCCGTGATTTTGATATGAAAACCTTTTCACAAGGCGATTATATGCGCAGTATGCAAGAAGATAACGAAGCGGATTTAATATCAAAAGTCCTTTATCCATCAGACAACCATTTTGAAGGCAAATCATTAAGGCTTAAACAACAATATTTACTTGTTTCGGCTGCCCTTCAAGATATCGTTCAAGACCATGAAAAGCGTTATGGTTCACTAAATACTCTGCCAGAAAAGGCGTCAATTCACATTAATGACACGCACCCTGCGTTATGTATTCCTGAACTTATGAGAATTCTCATGGATGAAAAGGGTTATACTTGGGATGATGCTTGGAATATCGTCACAAAAACCGTTGCTTACACAAATCACACCGTTATGAGTGAAGCTTTGGAAAAGTGGAGTGAAGATTTAATTGCAAGAAGATTGCCAAGAATTCATATGATTTTAAAAGAAATCAATCAAAGATTTTGCGCTGAAATGTGGGATAAATTCCCTGGTGATTGGGATAAGATTGATAGAATGAGCATTTTCTCACACAATCAAATTCGAATGGCAAATTTAAGCGTTGTTGCATCACACACGGTTAACGGTGTTTCAGCACTTCATAGTGAAATTATTAAAAATAGTATTTTTAAGGATTTTAACGACGTTTATCCACATAAGTTTACTAACGTCACGAACGGAATTGCGCATAGACGTTGGCTTTGTCAATCAAACCCAGAATTATGTGAGTTGCTTAATGATTGTATAGGAGACGGATACGTTAAAGACGCGTCGAATTTAAAAGAGTTCCTAAAATTTGAAAACGATAAAACCGTTTTGCAAAGGCTTAATGAAATTAAGCACGTGAAAAAACTTCAATTTTGTGATTTTGCGAAGAGAAAACAGGGGTATATTATCAACCCAGATTCACTTTTTGACGTTCAAGCAAAGCGTTTGCATGAGTATAAAAGGCAATTATTAAACGCGCTTTATATTATTTCGCTTTATAATGAATTGAAAGAAAATCCCGATATGCCTTTTGAACCTAAAACGTTTATCTTTGGTGCAAAAGCAGCGCCAGGGTATTATTTTGCAAAGCAAATTATCAAACTTATTTGCTGTTTAAGTGCTGATATAAAGAAGAACACAAAAATCAATCAAAAACTTAACGTGGTTTACATGGAAGATTATTGTGTTTCTATGGCGGAAAAACTTATGCCAGCAACCGAAATAAGCGAACAAATTTCCCAAGCAGGCAAAGAAGCAAGTGGAACGGGCAATATGAAGTTTATGATTAACGGTGCATTAACTATCGGCACGCTTGACGGTGCAAACGTTGAAATGCGCGAAGCGTGTGGTGATGACAATATATTTATTTTTGGTTTAACAACTGAAGACGTTGAAACCTTGTGGCGTCAAGGCTATAATTCTTCCGTATATTATTCTAACAATAAAAAACTTGAAAAAGTTATTTCTGCGCTTAACCAAGGTTTTAACGGACAATCTTTTTCAGATATCGCTAATTACTTGTTAACTGGAAGTCCTATTGCAGACCCATATATGTGCCTTGCTGATTTCGGTTCGTTCTGTGACGTGCATGCAAAAGCGGACGGCGTATATAAAGATAAACTTCTTTGGGCAAAAAAGAGCCTAAATAATATTGCGACTGCAGGTATTTTTGCTAGTGATAGAAGTATTAGAGAATATGCTGACAGAATTTGGGGACTTAAAAGGATAAAATAATTAATGATTTATTTTAACCCGCTTGATAAATTTTATAAAAGTCAAATAGGCGCAGTTCGTGCCAACACTAATATAGCGTTCAGAGTCAAAGGTAATTTTGACTCTGTCGTTTTGCTTTTAAAAAAAGACGGAGAAGAACAATGTTGTTCTTTTTTTATGAATAAGTGTGACGGCTTTTTTCAAACGGAACTTTCATTATCGGTTGGGTTATATTTTTATTGCTTTAAGGTTTGCGATAATCGATTTATAGGTGTTGGAGACGGGCTTAACGGAGTGATAACGAATGAGCCTAACTTTTACCAATTAACCGTATATAAAGAAGACTTTGCCGTTCCAAACACAATTTTAGGTGGGGTAATCTATCAAATATTTCCTGATAGATTTTGCCGTGGCGAGCAAAATAAAAAGACTGAAAGTTGCAAAATTTTACATCAAAATTGGTCAGACGTTCCTGTTTATGAACCAAATGAACGTGGGCAAGTTATGAATAACGACTTCTTTGGGGGAGATTTTAAGGGGATTATATCAAAACTTGATTATCTTTTTGACCTTGGTGTGACGACTATATATTTAAATCCTATATTTAAGGCCTTCTCTAATCACCGATACGATACGGGTGATTATATGCAAATTGATGAGTTGCTTGGAACTGAAAAAGACTTTATTTCACTTGTTGAAAAGGCTAAGGAATACGGTATATCAATTGTTTTAGACGGCGTTTTTAACCATACGGGTGACGATAGCGTATATTTTAATAAGTACGGAAACTATAATAGTTTGGGCGCGTATCAAAGTAAAGATTCGAAGTATTATTCTTGGTACAATTTCAAAAATTATCCAAATGATTATGAAGCGTGGTGGGGGATTAAAGTTTTACCTGCCGTAAATGAAAATAATTGCGATTACGTTGAATTTATTACGGGTAAAAATGGAGTTATTGATAAATACACTCGCTTAGGCGTTGGTGGGTGGAGACTTGACGTCGTTGACGAATTGCCTGCAAGTTTTGTAAAAAAGATTAGAAAAGCGGTAAAAAACGCAAATAAAGATGCTATAGTTATTGGTGAAGTGTGGGAAGATGCATCAAACAAAATTTCCTATGGCGTTAGGCGTGAATATTTTCAAGGCGAAGAACTTGATTCCGTTATGAATTATCCACTTAAAGACGCCATACTTGACTTTGTAAATAATAAAAATAGTAAAAAACTCTCGGATACGGTTAAAGAGCAAATTGACCATTATCCACAAAGCGTATTACATTCGCTTATGAATATTTTGTCAACGCACGACACTTATAGGCTTTTTAGTGCAGTTAGCGGAATTAAAACAAATGGTATGACTAAAAGAGAAATGGAAAATCTTGTCGTGCCTGAAAATAAAATTAGTGACGTAAAGAAAAAATTAAAAATCGCATCGCTTTTGCAGTTTACCTTATGCGGTGTCCCGTCTATTTATTATGGAGATGAAGTTGGGATGCAAGGATTTGTTGACCCTCTTAATAGGCGGACATACCCTTGGGGAAAAGAAGATAAGGAACTACTTTCTTGGTATAAATTTTTAGGCTCTCTTAGAAAAACTTATTCAGCGCTTAGTGATGGCGAATTTGTTGAAGTTTATTTTAGTGAAGGTGTTTATGCTTTTATTAGAAAAGACTTTAACTCTGAACTTTTAATCGCTGTAAACGTAAGTGAAAAAGAGCAGGTTTTGGAATTTAGCGGTTTCCTTATAGATCTCGTTTCAGGTGATAAGTGTTTAAATCAATATATTCTTGGCGAAAATTCTTGTGCTGTATTAGTTAATCCCACACTTTAATAATTCAATTAAAAGAATTTTAGAATATCGCTTGCATTGTGATTAAAAATATATTATAATATACATATAAATATTCAGGAGGACGCTTTTGATGGCTACTATTGATAAGGTTAAAGAACTTATCTCTCAACAATTAAACAAACCCATCGAAGAAATCACCGAAGATAAAGAAGTTGTTAAAGACTTGGGTGCTGATTCGCTTGACGTGGTTGAAATGCTTATGAGTTTAGAGGAAGAATATGATATAACCGTCCCAGAAGAAGACGCGGTTAATATTAAAACCGTTGGTGATATCGTTAAGTTAATTGAAAAAAATTAAGTTGTTATTAAAAAAGCCGTCGACTTTAAGTCGACGGCTTTTTTACGTTATGTTGAAATTTAATTTTTCTTTTTAGCAAAAAGTGCTGTCATATCAATTTTATCAAATAGTTTTTGCAGTAAAATTGCAATTGGAACGTCAATCATTATAACTGCTAAGATTATCAATAAATGATGCCAATAAGTAGAGAGAGGAAGCATTACTGATAAAGAAAGCATATCGCTTGTTATTCCCAAAAGTGATAATATCGTGATAATTAATATTATAAACAAATTACCAAAGAAAACGAAAGAACGGTATTTATTAAGTGGTTTGCACGTCATAAATAAGTTTATTGCACCAGCAAATGTTAGCGCATAAATACCCATGGTTTCATAAATCATTAACTCTGCGGGGAATAGATTTAAGGCCATTCTGCATATTTCAATGACTAAAACACTAAATATCATGAGCAAAGCACTTGGCAATGATTTTTTAATAACGTAGCTAATAAATCTACCTTCAACGATAGAATCATTTGGTTGGAAGGATAAGAAAAACGAGGGGATACCCGTGATGAAAACTTCAAACATTATCATATTTGAAAGCCTATACGGATAAGCGTTCATATACGGTAAGCATAGCGTTATTATTGCCATTATCATAGTGAATAAAGTTTTCATAAGGAAAAGTGATGCTGAACTTTGAACGTTATTTATAACACGCCTGCCTTCATATACAACTTTGGGCATAGAGTTAAAGTTATTATCCATTAAAACCAAGTGTGAAACGTTGCGCGCGGCATCACTGCCTGCAGCAACTGAAATAGCGCAATCAGATTCTTTTAACGCCAAAATATCGTTAACGCCGTCGCCGGTCATAGCAGTCACGTGGCCAGCGCTCTTTAATGCTTTAATTAAGATTGCTTTTTGTTCGGGGCTAACACGCCCAAATACCGTATATTCGTTTGCAACGTTAAACACTTCTTGGTCGGTTAATCCTTCAAGACTAATATATTTCTCCGCTCCGTCAATGCCAACGCGTTTGCTAACTTCTGAAACGGTCACAGGGTTATCACCCGAAATAACTTTAACCGCAACGTTGTTTTCCTTAAACCATTTTATAGTTGAAATTGCATCTTCACGCACGTTGTCTGCAATGATTATTAGTGAAATTGGGGTAAAGTTATTAGGCAATTTATCGTCATTTATAACGCCGTTAGACTGTGCTAAAACTAAAACGCGTAATCCTTTTTTTGCATAATCGTTAACAGTTTGTTCAATTTTAGCATATTCAGCATCTTGTAATACGAATTCAGGTGCTCCAAAAGCAAACGTTCCAATATCATTAAAGGTGACAGCCGATTGTTTTCTAGTTGAATTGAAAGGTAGGGTTGAAACGCTTTTATATATGGGGTTTTGCCCAAAATAGTTATAAAGAGCAATTGCTGTTTGGTTGTTGTCTTTTAAAGCATAAAGCATTGATGAAACAACGTCTTTAAAGTTGTAAGGGTTATTTTCAGATAAATCCACAGTTTGCGTGACGGTCATTTTGCCGTCGGTTATTGTACCCGTTTTATCAAAGCATATGGTGTCGACACGTGCAAGCATTTCAAGTGAATATAAATCTTGAACGAGAGTATTGTGTCTTGCAAGTTTAATAATTCCAACAGCCAATGCAACGCTCGTTAATAAAAACATGCCCGCAGGAATCATGCCGATAACAGGGGTAGACGTTTTATAAATTGCTGTTGCTAAATCTTCTGTAATAGTTGTTTTAATTAGCCATGCGGCAGCAATCGGAATAATAATGAAACTTATAACTTTTATTATAATTTTTAATGAGTTCATTATTTCAGAGTGTGGTTTTTTATATTGTTTTGCTTTTGCGGATAAGGTTTGAACGTAATTTTCTCTGCCAACCTTTTCGGCTTTTGCAAAACAAATGCCACTCGTCACGAAACTGCCTGCAAGCAAGGTGTCGCCAACTCTCTTTTTAACGGCAACCGATTCACCTGTAAGAAGAGATTCGTTTACTTCAATTTCACCTTCAACTATAATGCAGTCGGTTGGGATTTGATTGCCAATTCCTAAATTTATTATGTCGTCAAGCACGATATCAGAAACGGAAAGGTCAACGGGAACGCCGTTTCTTATAACCTTTGAACCTTTGTTCGCAACAAGAGATAGTTTATCGATGCATTTTTTAGCACGGACTTCTTGTAAAATACCAATAGTAATATTTGCAATATAAAAGAAAACGAAAAAGAAGTCTGATAGTTTAACCTTATCGCCAATGCACAACAGAGCGATAAAAACAATCAAGCCTAAAAGGTTAAAGAAAGTGCAAACGTTGTTGATAAAAATGCTTAAATATGATTTTGAGTATTTTTCTTTAACGGCGTTGGTTAAACCTTGGTTTATTCGTTCCGATACTTGTGTATCGTTTAACCCCTCAGAGACTGAGGGGTTAAATCTTTCGTAAGTTATTACATTTTGTGTTTGTTTTTTCATTTTGTGACCTAAATAATGATATTAACTAATCTTTTTGGCACGATAATAAGTTTTTTGATTTCTTTACCGCTTAATTCTGCGCTAAGTTTTTCATCGGCAAAAATCAATTCTTTAATTTTGTCTTGGTCAGCTTCAGATGGAATCATGATTTTTGAACGCATTTTGCTATTGATTTGAACTGCAACTTCAACTTCGTCAAGTATAAGTGCCTTTTCGTCGCAAACAGGGTATGCTGTATTGAAAATTGAATTTTTACAACCGATATTTTCCCAAATTTCTTCAGCAAAGTGCGGTGCGCAGGGAGCAAGAAGTTGAATAAACGTCTTAAATGAATTTTTAAGAACGTTTACGTTCTTTTCTCCGTCAATAGCGTCGTATTTTGAAAGCGCGTTCAACAATTCCATCAAACGAGCAACAGCCGTGTTAAATGAAAAACTTTCCATATCTTTATCAATACATCTAATAGCGTAGTTAACAGCGTAAAGTAAATCTTTTGCGTCTTTGTTTACGACGTTGTTTTTAGAATTTGGCATTGATGCGATTTTGAGCGCAAGCCTTTCAATTCTATCAAGGAACTTGGTTATTGCTTTAACGCCTTCGTCGCTCCAAGGGCCACCGTCCGTATAACAGAAACCAAACATAAGGTATAAACGCAAAACGTCAGAACCATATTCTTGAACGTATGGGTCAGGGGCAATGATGTTGCCTTTAGATTTACTCATTCTTTGTCCGTCAGGTCCTAAAATAATCCCTTGGTGAACGAGTGATTTAAATGGTTCATCAAAGTTAAGATAACCCATATCTCTTAACGCCTTTGTTATAAAACGAGCGTAAAGCAAGTGCATACAAGCGTGTTCTGAACCACCAACGTATTTATCAACGGGAAGCATTTTATTGATTAAATCAGTATTGAAAGGTTCTTTAGAATTGTTTGCATCGGGATATCTTAAATAATACCAACTAGAGCAAACGAAGGTGTCTAAAGTGTCGGGGTCTCTATGCGCGTCGCCACCACAGACGGGGCATTTAACGTTCATAAAACCTTCGTGTTTGGCGAGTGGTGATTCTCCATCGGGGGTAAACTCAACGTCATAAGGAAGTTTAACCGGCAAATCGCTATAAGGAACGGGAACTACACCGCATTTATCACAGTGAATAACGGGGATAGGCGCACCCCAATAGCGTTGACGAGAAACAAGCCAATCTCTTAATCTATAATTAGTTTTGTGTTCAGCCTTGCCTTCTTTAACTAATTTGTTAATTATAGCCTTTCTTGCTTCTTCACTGGTCATTCCATCAAAACCAGGGCTATTCATAATAATTCCATCTTCAGTAAATGGTAATTCGTCGTTTCCGTTTACGCCTTTAATAACACGGGTTATAGGCATATCGTATTTCTTTGCAAATGCAAAGTCGCGTTCATCGTGAGAAGGGACACCCATAACTGCGCCTGTGCCGTAAGAATATAAAACGTAATCGGCAACGAAGATTGGCACGGTTTTGCCGTTAATTGGGTTGATTGCGTTGTGTCCAAGGTAAACACCCGTCTTTTCACGCGTGGTTGAAAGTCTATCAATTTCGTTTGCTTTAGATGTCTCTAAAACGTACGCGTCAACGGCTTTCTTTTGTTTAGCCGAAACGAGTTTTTTAACGAGTGGGTGTTCGGGGGCAAGAACAACGTATGAAACACCGAAAAGGGTATCGGCACGTGTAGTGAATACTTTGAATTTGTCACCGCTTTCAGCAGTAAATTCAATTTCACCACCTAAGGACTTGCCAATCCAATTTTTTTGCATAAGTTTAGTTTTTTCGGGCCAGTCAAGACCATTTAAGCCTTGTAGCAATTCTTCAGCATAATCGGTGATTTTAAAGAACCATTGTGTAAGGTCTTTTTTGACGACTACACTACCACATCTTTCGCATTCGCCGTTAGTCACTTGTTCGTTTGCTAGAACCGTTTTACAACTTGGACACCAGTTAACGGGGGCTTCCTTTCTATAAGCAAGCCCTTTTTCGTATAACTTTAAGAAAAGCCATTGAGTCCATTTATAGTAATCTTCATAGCAAGTTTTAATTTCGGCGCTCCAATCGAACATTGCACCCATTTCTTTGAGCGTTTGTTCCATGTTGATAATGTTTTGTTCGGTTGAATCCTTGGGGTGAATGCCTGTTTTAATCGCATAGTTTTCCGCAGGGAGACCAAAAGCGTCAAAACCCATAGGTTGAAAAACTTCATAACCTTTCATCTTTTTATATCTAACGAAACTATCGGTTGGACCGTAGTTATACCAGTGCCCTAAATGAAGTTTTGCAGCTGACGGGTAAGAAAACATTTCTAAACAGTAATATTTTTTGTCCGTATTTTTTGGGTTGAAGTTTGCAAGTTTTTCTTTTTCCCAATACGCTTGCCATTTTTTCTCAATTTTTTTAATATCCATAGTGAGAAATTGCCTCCGTGAAAGTTGTATCTAATAGTATTTATAAAAATAACAAAGTTATTATATAATATTAAAATAAAATAGTCAAGAAATATTAGACGTAGATTGATTGAAAAGCAATCAATAAAAAATTTATTTTAACGTTAAAATCGTGTTTTTGCGTTTACAAAACGAGAAAAAAATGTTATACTATAAAAAATAAACTTTTTGGTAATATCTTGATTATGTTAAAAAAACCATACGTAGATACTTCTTTTGCTGAAAATTACTTTATTTCGCTTTATGGTGAGAAAACCGACTTTCAGCGTAATAGGTATAAAAACGCTTTTGAAAACTTTAAAAAGACCTTTAACGTTGAGAGTGCATATGTAGCGTCTTCAAGCGGTAGGGTGGAAGTTTGTGGCAATCATACCGATCATAACGGTGGTAAAGTTTTATCTTGCGCTATTAGTTTAGATACTCTTGCAATGTTTTTGCCATCTAACGAAAACGTTATTTATATCAAAAGCGAAGGCTATCCGGATATAAAAGTAAATTTAGCCGACGACGACTTTGAAGAAAAAGGTACTTCTTCTGCACTTGTTAAAGGCGTTGTCGTTGCAATGAAAAATAAAGGTTATAAAGTTGGTGGCTTTTTTGCTACTTTCACAAGCAACGTTTTAGGTGGTGCTGGAATATCGAGTTCTGCCTCTTTTGAAGTTTTGGTTGCCGAAATTCTTAATTTTTTATATAACGACGGTAAAATTTCTCCACACGAAAAAGCAGTTATTGCTCAATATTCAGAGAACGTGTATTTTGGTAAGCCTTGCGGGCTTTTAGACCAAACTGCAATTGCTTTTGGCGGACTTAAAAAACTTGATTTTAGCGATAAAACCAAAATCAACGTGACAGAAATTGATAACTCTTTGTCCGATTATACGCTTATCCTTATAAATACGGGTGGTAGTCACGCAAATTTAACAGACGAATACGCTTCAATCCCATCTGAAATGTTTTCAGTTGCTAAGGCTATGGGGAAAGAAAGACTTGTTGACGTTGATAAAAATTACTTCTTTAGCTCAATATCTAATTTTAAGAATAAAGTTTCTGATAGGGCGGTTTTGCGTGCTATTCATTTTTATCAAGAAAACGAAAGGGTAGACAAGGCTTGTGACGCGCTTTCTTCAAACGATTACGACCTCTTTTTAACAGCTGTTAAAGAGTCTGGCATAAGTTCACTTAACAAATTGCAAAACTGCTACGTTTCAGGTAGTTTAGACCAAGCGATTCCAAAAGCTCTTGCCATATCTAACGAATTTTTAAACGGTGGGGTAAACAGAGTTCACGGCGGTGGCTTTGCGGGTAGCATATTAAATATTGTAAAAAACGAAAACGTTGATGATTTTATCAAAGGGGTTTCAGCGTTTTTTAATAAAGATTGTATTATTCCACTCCGAGTGCGTTCGGTTGGAACAATTGTGTTGTAAATTATTTAGTTTTTTAATGGTGATTATGTGTCACATAATCACTTAAATTGCTAGTAAATAACTGCGTTTTGCAGTAAAAATATTTTTTAGGTGGTTTTATGGATAAAGTTATACCTGTTGTTGTGATTAAAGACTTAAAAGATGCTATTCCTACTCTTCAATCTTTGAAAGATGGTGGGATAAACTGTGCTGAAATTACGTTTAGAACTGCTTGCGCTGAACAAGCAATTAAAGACGGTGTTAAAGCTTTCCCTGATATGAATATCGGTGCAGGCACGGTTATAAACCTTGAACAAGCAAAAAAGGCTGTTGAAGCAGGCGCAAAGTTTTTAGTTTCGCCCGGCCTTTCTTCTGAAGTTGCGCTCTATGCAAAAGAAGTTGGCGTTGATTATT
>SVHO01000011.1 GCA_015055725.1 Clostridiales bacterium
CCGTAGACCGACGCTCTATCCAATTGAGCTAATGGTGCATATTGCATATTTAGTTGTATTTTGTGTTAAGGCAGGGTGTTTGAATCTCTCTTGGGATAAAAACACCCAACCGTGCGCTCCGTAGACCAACGCTCTATCCAGCTGAGCTAACGGCGCATATAATGTTTATTCATTTCAAAATGCTTAAACATTATATGATAATTTTTATTCTTTGTCAATTAAATAAAGGGATAAAAAATAATTTTTGAAGCACTATTTCAAAACGGCTTTTATTCTTCTAACGCCACTTGAAGAACTTTCTTCTTTCTTAATAACAAACTTGCCTAAATCGCCAGTATTTTTAACGTGTGGGCCACCGCAAATTTGCTTATCAACACCGTCTATCGTATAAATTGAAACGATTTGGTCGTCACTGTCAGCGGTGAACACACCGTAAGCCCCTGTGGAAACGGCATCGCAATATTTTTCTTCGGTTTTCACAACGTCAATTTTCTTTTCAATAACCGCATTAACAAAATCTTCAAGTTCTTTAAGTTCTTCAGCCGTCATTTTATGGTCTAAGTTAAAGTCAAAACGCAACCTTTCTTCAGTTATGTTAGAGCCTTTTTGTTCTGTTCCCGTGCCGAACATTTTACGAAGCCCTGCAAGCATAATATGTGTTGCAGTATGATATTTAGTTGTGGTTTCAGTTTGTTCGGCAAGTCCACCTTTTGCCGATTGTGCTTGCGCTTTTGAAAGTTCTTGGTGCGCCTTAAACGCTTCGTCAAAACCTTTTTGGTCAACGGTTAAACCCTTTTCGTTTGCAAGTTCAACAGTTAATTCAAGTGGGAACCCGAAAGTATCGTAAAGCCTAAACGCTTGCTTTCCAGAAATTTCCGTTTCCGGAACGTAAGTCGGGTCTTTAACAGACATAAACGCATTTTTTCTTTCCATGCCTGTTATGCACTTATCAAATTCTTTCATGCCGGCAACAAGCGTTGCTTCAAACTTTTTAATTTCCTTGCTGATTTCGTCAAGAATATAATCTTCTTTTTCAACAAGCAAAGGATATGCTTCATCATAAATTTTTTCAATGAAAATTTTAGCAACTTCACACATAGTGGTTGCATCAACACCTAAATTTTTGCAATACCTTATAGCACGGCGTAAAAGTCTTCTTAAAATATAACCTGCGCCCGTGTTAGATGGAACTATTCCGTTTTTATCGCCTATAAGCATAACGGCAGTTCTTGTGTGGTCTGCTATAATACGCATAGCCTTAGTGTCTTTTTCTTCCTTGCCGTATTCCTTGCCAGAAACTTTTTCTAAAAGTTCGATTGCGCCAATAAAAAGGTCTGTTTTATAACCATCGTCAAGCCCATTCAAAAACAACAAAAGCCTATCCAAGCCAAAGCCCGTGTCAACGTTTTTGTTTTCAAGTTCAGCGTATTTTCCGCCTTCCAACTTTTTATATTGCATATAAACGTCGTTTCCGATTTCAACGTATCTTCCGCAATCGCAGTTAACGTCACAAGTGTCACAACAAGGTTTATCGTGGCGTGGATAGAACCACTCGTTATCAGGCCCACAAGGCGTGCCAACCGTTCCTTCAAGTTCCCACCAGTTGTTTGACTTGTCAAGATAGAAAATGTTTTCAGGCTTAATGCCAAGTTCTCTTAAATATCCAGCCGTTTCTTCATCTCTTGGAACAGAATCGTTTCCTTCAAAAACGGTTGAACAAATTTTATCTTTGTCAAAACCGAAAACTTCAGTTAAAAGTTCGAAAGACCACCTTGTTTTTTCCTTCTTAAAATAGTCGCCTAAACTCCAGTTGCCCATCATTTCAAAAAAGGTAAAGTGCGTTGCGTCTCCAACCGAATCTATATCAACAGTTCTAACACAGCCTTGAACGTTGCAAAGTTTTGTGCCTTGGGGGTGTTTTTTACCAAGAAGGTAAGGCATAAGGGGTTGCATACCTGCAACGTTGAACATAACGCCCGTCGTTCCGTCACCTATAAGCGAAACCGCGCCGATATCAACGTGACCGCGTTCTTTATAAAATTTTATCCATTTTTCTCTTAATTCTTTTGAAGTAATCATTTTTTTCGTCCTTGAAATTATTTTTTAATGAGTTCGTAGCCGTCTTTGGCGTCTTTAACGAGATAGCCAAGGCTTAAAAGTTTATCGCGGAGTTCGTCGGATTTAGCCCAATCTTTATTCTTTCTTGCTTCAAATCTTTGTTCTGCGATTTCTTTAACGCTTGCAGGGATTTGCTCCGCAGGGTGTTTTTCGTCAAATTCTTTAATAAAGTCGTCAGCGTTTGCAGTAAATAGCCCTATAAGCGAATAAGTTTTTCTTATTTGATTAACCATATCGCTTGCGCTCTTATCCCCTGCCGAAAG
This sequence comes from Clostridiales bacterium, assembly GCA_015055725.1. Classification (GTDB taxonomy): domain Bacteria; phylum Bacillota; class Clostridia; order Christensenellales; family Borkfalkiaceae; genus UBA1259. The sequence goes on from SVHO01000011.1 coordinate 2,382, forward strand.
CAACGCTTTAACTTTCTTAAATGCGCCGTAAAGATTGCTTATTGCAAGGGCGGTGTTAAAATCGTCGTCCATAGCGCGATTAAATTCTGCATCTATATCAGCGTTTTCACCATTTGACAAGCCAAACTTATCTTCAACCGCTTTTATAACCTTATAAAAATCGTATAAATGCTTTTCTGCATCAGGGAAAAGATTATCCGTGACGTTTATATCCCCACGATAGTTGGTTTGCAAAAGCGCAAACTTAATAACTTCGGGTGAATATTTATCGAGCAAATCTTTAAGGAATAAACTATTGCCAAGTGACTTGCTCATCTTTTGCCCGTTAACCTTTATAAGCCCGTTGTGTATCCAAAAATTTGCAAAAGGTTTGCCCGTTAACGCTTCGGTTTGAGCAATTTCGTTTTCGTGGTGGGGGAAGATTAAATCTCTGCCACCGCCGTGAATATCAATTCTATCGCCAAACGCCTTTCTGTTCATAGTAGAGCACTCAATGTGCCAGCCAGGTCTACCTTTCCCCCAAGGCGAATCCCAACTCGGTTCGCCTTCTTTTGCCGACTTCCAAAGCGCGAAGTCTAAGGGATTTTCTTTCATTTCGTCGTTATCAACGCGCACGCCGTTCATCGCGTCTTCTAAGTTGCGGTGTGATAAACGCCCGTATGATGGAAAACTTTCAACTGAAAAATAAACGTCGCCTTTTTTTGTTGCGTAAGCGTGCCCCTTTTCAATAAGCGTGCTAACGAAAGCAATAATATCGTCAATGCTTTCCGTCGCTTTAAGCCAGAGCGACGGGTCGTCAACGGCAAGGCGTGCCATTTGCTCGTCAATGTTCTTAATCATTTGTTTAGCATAAACGTCGGCAGGAATACCCGTCTCGTTAGACTTAGCGATAATTTTATCGTCAACGTCGGTATAATTTCTTGCATAAGTGACGTCATAACCTATTTTTTCAAGATATTTTCTAATAATATCGTATATAAGCGCTTGGTATGCGTGCCCGATATGCGCTTCACCCGAAACGGTTATACCGCAAGCATACATTTTAACCTTGCCTTGTTCTAAAGGAATAAATTCTTGTTTTTTGCCCGTAAGCGTATTGTAAATTTTCATAACATACCTATTTTTCTTGCTCTTTTTTTATTTCTTCAAGTTTCTTTTCAAGCGTAAAAAGTTTTTCACGTAAAGAACAAATTTCTTCGTGAATTGGGTCGCGTTTTTCTTGCTCTAAATTGTTAATCTTTTCGCCGTTTACTCTAACGACGTTGCCTGGAACGCCAACCACTGTTGCATATGGAGGAACTTCTTTAAGCACAACCGCGCCCGCGCCGATTTTAGCATATTCGCCAACCGTAAAGCCACCTAAAACTTTTGCGCCTGCACTTATCATAGCGCCTTTTTTTATGGTTGGGTGGCGTTTGCCCGTTTGTTTACCCGTTCCGCCCAGCGTGACTCCTTGGTAAATAACCACACCTTCTTCTATTTCTGCCGTTTCACCTATAACGACGCCTGTGCCGTGGTCAATAAACACACCGCCTGCAATTTTTGCCGCAGGGTGAATTTCAATGCCCGTTAGCCACTTTGCAAATTGACTAGTTATCCTTGCTAGCGTTTTCAATTTTATTTTATACAAGAAATGCGCCCATCTGTGCCACGACAACGCGTGAACACCCGAATAAGTGAGCCAAATTTCGAACTTACTGCGGGCGGCAGGGTCGTTTTGTTTTGCAGCCCTTATATCTGCCCTTAATCTCTTAAACATATTTCTCCGTAAACGCAAATTTTTTAATTAAAAATCGCGCCTTAATATACTCTAACACCTTTTTGCTCAATATTGCTTTTTAGTTCTTTTGAAAAGTTTTTATCTACAACCATACAGTCCACGTCTTCAAGAGATGCAAAGGTGTACGGCGTTTTTTTGTTTACCTTAGAACTATCTAAAAGCATAATGACGTAATCAGCCTTTTTGATAACCGCGCGTTTAACTTCGGCTTCGGCTTGGTTGCCACAGGTAAAACCACCCGTTTCTTTTATAAAGCCAGTTGCCGTCATCACCGCGTTCTGAATATTGATTTTATCTATGTAATCTGCACACGTTTGCCCAACGGTGATAAAAGTGTTTTTTCTTAAATCACCACCCAAAAGCGCAACGGTTGGTTTTTCTTTTCTCAAAATAGTTTCAGCAATAACTAAAGCGTTTGTTAAAACGTAAAAATTATCGTCAGGTAGCGCGCGTGCAAAATAAGTGGTCGTTGACCCACCGTCAATAAACACGCAACTGTTCGGCTCAACCACTTTGACCGCTTTGTCCGCGATTTCAAGTTTTTCAGCCGTGTTATAATTTATGCGTTCGGTAAAATCCGCTTCTTTTGCGCGCAACACGGTGTCAACTGAAATTGCCCCACCCGAAACGCGAATAACGGCGTTATTTTCTTCTAATCGGTTAAGGTCGCGGCGCAAAGTCATAGAAGAAACGTTTGGGAACGCACACTCTAACTCACGCAAGGTCACTTTTCCGTTTTTATCAATAAACTCTTTTAAGTGAAAAAGCCTATCTTTCATATCAAACTCCTTTCGTACGGATATTTTACCACCTTTTGCACTCTCTTGGCAAGGATAAAAGATAAAAATTAACACTTTTTTAGTTATATTTTTTCACGCACGCAAAATTTTGCGTTTATTTTGTTCATAATGGCTTAAAAACATTGATTTTAGTTTAAATTAAAGTTATAATATTATACAAACGAACAAACGGAGATTTGATAATGTTAGATTTAAGAAGAATTATTGAAGAAAAGGATAAGGTTAAAGAACTTCTTGCACGCAAGGGGTATGATGCTGACCTTGACACCATTATTGAATTAGATAAAAAACGTAGAATTGCTATTGGCGAAGTTGAACAGTTCAAGGCGGAAAAAAACAAAGTTTCAGCGCAAATCCCCGCGCTTAAAAAAGCAGGGCAACCCGTTGATGAAATTTTTGCGCAAATGCGCGTGTTAGGGGATAAAATTGCAGAAGGCGATAAAATTGCAAAAGAACTTGAAGAAAAAGTTTTTGATTTAGTTTGCCGTATGCCTAATATTCCCGACGAAGATTTGCTTGCCGGCGAAAAAGAAAACAATCAAGTTATAAAAGTTGTTGGCGAAAAACCACAATTTGATTTTGAAATGCAAAACCACGTTGACCTTTGCACTAAACTTGGCATAATCGACTATGCACGCGGAACTAAACTTTCGGGCGGTGGCTATTGGCTTTACCGTGGCGACGGTGCTAAACTTGAATGGGCAATGCTAAACTTCTTTATTTCAGAACACTTAAAAGATGGTTATGAATTTATTCTTCCACCCCATCAATTAGGATATAACTGTGGTTTTGGCGCAGGTCAATTCCCCAAATTTTCAGACGAAGTTTATTGGCTTGACTGTGATGAAGACAGAAAGAAAAACCGCTTTATGTTGCCAACCGCTGAAACTGCGCTCGTTAACCTTTACGCAGGCGAAATAATTGACGAAGCAAAACTTCCTATGAAGTTTTTTGCCTACACACCTTGCTACCGTAAAGAAGCAGGCTCTTACCGTGCAGAAGAACGCGGTATGATTAGGGGACATCAATTCAACAAGGTTGAAATGGTTCAATACGCTCACCCCGACCATTCTCAAAACGCATTTGAAGAATTAGTTGATAAAGCAGCAAGCCTTATCGAAAAATTGGGGCTTCACTTCCGCGTTTCTAAACTTGCGGCAGGCGATTGCTCTGCATCAATGGCAAGGACTTACGATATTGAAGTTTGGATACCGAGTATGGGTATATATAAAGAAGTTAGTTCAGTTTCTAACGCAAACGACTATCAAGCAAGGCGCAACAACACCAAGTTCCGCGACAGCAAGACGGGTAAGCCTGCTTTCTTACACACGCTTAACGGTTCTGGCTTAGCAACGAGCCGTGTATTCCCCGCTCTTGTCGAACAATATCAAAATGCAGACGGTTCTATCACCGTTCCTGAAATTTTGCGTCCGTTTATGGGTGGCCAAGAAGTTATTAAATAACTTTTTTACTAAGTTAATATAACGCTCCGAAGTTTATCGGGGCGTTTTTTAATAATTTTATTATTAAATTCGACACGCCCTAACATTTTCTTGCAAAAAAATATTTAGAGTGATATAATCGTCAATAGCACGAAAAACAAAGGAAAAAATTTATGACTTTAACGGTTGCGATTACTTCGGTAGTCGTTATTTTAATGATTATATCCGTCTTAACTAAACCATACGTAGATATTGGCGGACACAAATTAGGGATATATTGGGTTATTTCCTTAATCGGTGCAATTTTAATGCTAATAACGGGGTGCATTTCACCAAAAACCGCAATTGACGGAATAACGGCGGATAGTTCGGTTAACCCGATAAAAATTTTAACTCTCTTTTTATCAATGACCCTTTTATCCGTTTATCTTGGCGATGCAGGCTTTTTCGACTATATTGCCGACGCTGTTTTTCTTAAAACCAAGGGTGGAACGCTTAAACTCTTTTTAATTTTATACGCCGTCGTTTCGGTTTTAACCGTTTTTACTTCAAACGACATAATAATTCTTACGTTTACCCCACCCATTTGCATTTTTGCAAAAAAAGCGCGAATTTCTCCCCTTCCTTTTCTCTTGGGCGAATTCGTTGCAGCAAACACTTGGAGTATGGCGCTTATTGTCGGCAACCCCACAAACATTTATCTTGCAAGTTCGTTTGGGATTTCTTTTGCAGACTATTTTTCAGTTATGTTTTTACCCGCTTTTGCCGGTGGAATAACAGGGCTATTGATGATTTTTTTATTATTCAAAAAGCAACTTTTAGCACCTTTACCCCAAAGAGAAGAAAACGAACGTAAACCACTAAAAAAACTTATACCTCACCGCACGCCCCTAATAGTTTCACTTATTCACTTGTGCGTGTGCTTGGTTTTACTTGCAGTTTCTGATTTTATCGGCGTTGATATGTGGCTTATTTGTTTAATTTTAGCACTTTCACTCACCGTGTTCGATATCGTTTACGACGTTATCGTTGAAAAAACGGCAAGTCCCGTTTGGCGTTCTATCAAAAAAGAACCTTATGAACTTATACCTTTCGTTTTATCAATGTTCATAATAGTTCTATCGCTTAAAAACTGTGGGTTTACCGACATAATAGCAAACGCGCTAATTAAAAACACTAAAGCCGACGGCGTTTTATTCGGATTTTTATGCGCAGGCGCATCAAACCTTTTAAATAATATCCCTATGAGCGTTCTTTTTGAACGCATTATTGACGGCACAAGCGCCCCTGCTCTATTCGGCGCGGTTATTGGCTCAAACGTCGGCGCGTTTATAACGCCCGTCGGTGCACTTGCAGGCATTATGTGGAACAAAATTTTGGGTGAATACGGTGTTAAACTTCCTTTCGTTAAATTTATTCTTTACGGAAGCGCCGTAGCAATCCCCACACTCGTTTCTTCTATTAGCGCACTTATGATTACGTTATAAAAAGGCAAAAAATATGGCAACTCTTTTATTCGTTATAATTTCAATAACTTTTATCGGATTAGGCCTACCCGACTCTCTTTTAGGCTCTGCTTGGCCTGCAATCTATCCCGATTTAAATATCCCCGTTAGTTATGCTAACTTTATAACTATTCTAATTTCGTTAGGAACGGTCACGGCAAGTTTTTTTAGCGCGAAACTTATCAACAAGTTTGGAACGGGCCCTTTAACCGCCGTCAGCACGGCTATTTCTGCGATTGCACTTCTTGGGTTTTCTCTTTCAAATTCAGTTTTATGGTTATGCTTAATTGCGCTTCCGCTCGGTGCGGGTGCAGGCGCAATTGACTCGGCATTAAACAATTACGTTGCCGTACACTACAAATCAAACTATATGAGTTTTATGCACTGCTTTTATGGTGTTGGCGTTGCTTTAAGCCCTTACGTTATGTCGTTTGCACTTTCATTAAACAACAATTGGCGTTTGGGTTATAGAATTATATTCATCGTTCTTGCGGTAATCGCTATAATTGCTTTTTGCTCTCTTCCACTTTGGAAAAAAACGAGCAAACTCCCCGATCAAAAAGAAAACGAAGTTGAACCCATAACGCTATCTTTTTCAGCTATGGCTAAAATGCCCGCCGTCAGAATTTCTTGGCTTATATTCTTTTCGTCGGTTGCGCTTGAATTTACTTGCGGGGTTTGGGGTTGCACTTATTTGGTGAATGCAGAAGGGCTTTCCGAATCGTTCTCGGCAAAAATGCTAACCCTTTATTACTTAGGTATGACGCTTGGAAGATTTGTTTCAGGGCTTATAACCAACAAAATTAAACCGTTAACCACCGTTTTTTGCGGTTATTCAATCGTAAGTATAGCGATAGTTTTACTTTTATTGCCTGTTCCCGCCGTGTTAAAGGGAATAAGTTTATTTTTAATCGGCTTTGGCAACGGACCAACTTTCCCAAACCTTATATATTTAACGCCCGTTTATTTTGGAAAAGACCGTTCGCAATCAATAGTGAGTTCGCAAATGACCGCTTGTAATTTAGGGATTTTATTGATGCCACCCGTTTTTGGGCTTATAGCAGATTTCGTTGATATTAAACTTTTCCCCGTTATCCTTGCCGTGCTATTCGTGATAACGCTTATATCAACTATTGCTTACAATAAAGTTGCAAAAACCCTAAAAGACACGTTAAAATTTGATTAACCCCTTGATTTATAACGCTTATTTTGTTATAATGATAAAAAATCGTTAAGGAACTTTTTTATGCAAAAAATTGCACAGTTTTTTAAGGTTAGCAATAATGAATATCTTAAATCGGGCACGCAAGAAGAATATGAGAATATTCTTTTGCCTAAACGCGCAACTGCTGGTAGTGCCGGCTACGACTTTTTTTGCCCTAAAACGATAAGCGTTGGCGTGGGCGAAACGGTTAAGATAGCAACGGGCGTGCGCGTTAAGATTGACGACGGTTGGGTTTTAAAAATCTATCCGCGCAGTAGTTTGGGGTTTAAGTTTAGATTAAGGCTTGATAACACGGTTGGTATTATCGATAGTGATTATTTTTTTGCCGATAACGAAGGACATATTTTTATTAAGATGACCAACTGTGGCGATAAACCCTTAACGCTTGAAAAAGGCAAGGCGTTTGCGCAAGGCATTTTTATTGAATACGGAATAACCGTTGATGACGATACAACCGCTCTCCGCACGGGTGGATTTGGAAGCACGGATAAAAAATAATTTTAAATATAGGTGGAATTATGAAAAAAATTAAAGTTGAAAAATTAACGAAAGAAGCTTTTGCACCGTTTGGCACGTATTACGATTATGCTAACCCCACGGGCCACGCGCTTTGTGGTGAACTTCACCGCTTTTTCCCCGATAGGCTTACCGCCTATCATCAAGGTCAAGTGGCATTTTCGCCAATTTTGGTTAAAAAACCAGCACAAATGAAAGTGACCCAAATTGAATATCACACCACCACTTGCGAAATGATTTTGCCTTTAAATGACGACATGATTTTGCACGTAGCAGAGCCTTCTGCAGGTAAACCTATAACCGACCAAACAAAAGCGTTTTTAGTGCCTAAGAATACTCTTATAAAAATGAACGCTTGCGTTTGGCATTTAGCACCACTTCCTGCAAATTGTGATGAACTTTGCGCAATGATTATTTTGCCCGAATGCACTTATATGAACGACTGCATAGTGGTTGACCTTAAAGAAGACGAACAGTTCATTATCGAAAAATAATACCAAAAAAAATTATCGCCACGGGTTTTTCCGTGGCGATTTTATTTTACTCAATCGTATATTTATAAAGTTCTGATTTAGAAACGCCACGTTCTTTTGCAACGCGCTTTAGCGCTTCTTTTTTATCTAAGCCTTGCGATATATATAACTCTATATGTTCTTTTTCAGTTAAATTCAAATTGTCATTGCCTTGTTTTTTCCCCTCAACAAGCAAGACGTATTCGCCTTTTGGCTCAGTTGGCAAACCATCCGCAAGGTTAAACCTTTCAGCACGCTCATGCAGTTTTGTTATCTCTTTAACGGCAACAGCAACTCTATCCCCAAACACTGAATAAATGCTTTCAATATCCTTTTTCACGTCGTGCGGGGCAGAGTAAAAAATAAGTGTTGCATCAACGTTTTCATACTTTGATAAAACTTCTTTTCTTTCAGAATTTTTTTGTGGCAAAAACCCTAAAAAACAAAATTTTGACGCATCAAGCCCGCCCAAAACAAGTGCAGAAACGCACGCGCATGCACCGGGGATAACCGTAAATTCAAGTCCTTCTTCAATAAGCATTTTTGCAAGCACGTTCCCAGGGTCTGATATAACGGGCATGCCAGCATCTGAAACGACTGCTATATTTTTTCCATCTTTAAGTTTTTGTATAATTTTTTCGCCAACCTCTTTTTCGTTAAACTTGTGATAAGAAAAAAGCGGTTTTTTAATTTCATAAGCATTTAGAAGCCCTAAAGTGTGGCGCGTATCTTCACAAGCAATTTCGTCAACCGCCCTTAAAACTTCAAGCGCGCGCAGGGTTATATCTTTTAAGTTGCCTATAGGCGTTGCAACAAAATACAACATATTTTTCTCCGTTTAATTTATAAGGGTGTTATGAATTTTTACACCACTTTTACCGCCCTTAACCCCTTCAATCATAAAAAGGTACGGCTCTTTTTTTCCGCCTGAAACGAACTGAATTCTTTTAGGCTCTATATTGTTTTTCTTAAACTCACAAATAACGTCAACAAGCCTATCCGCGCGGTGAACCATATTTATTCTTCCGCCAAATTTAAGCGCAGTCGATATCGCGCTGACAAGTTCGGTTAAAGAAAGTTCAAGTTCGGTTCTGCAAACGGCAATCATTTTGTTTTCTTCGGTAAACCCCCTACCCTTTTCCATATAAGGCGGATTGCAAACTATCAAAGAAAACTTGCCTGCATATGCCGTGCCTAAATCTTGTAGTCGAATATTTATTGCAGTAAATTTATCGTTTAAGGCGTTATATTCTATGCTCTTTTTAGATAATTGATATAGCGGGGTTTGCATTTCAAACAAAGTGACGCTCTTTATCAGTTTTTGGTTAAGCGAATAAAGATTAAAACCGACAATTCCGCTCCCCGCGCAAAAATCGGCAACCACGTCACCATTTTTAACGCGCGCAAATTTTGAAAGCAACACCGAATCAGACGTGAAACAATAAAGCTCGTCGTCTTGATAAATTTTTATCCCTAACCCCAAATCTTCTAATCTTTCCATAAAACCTTTTAAATTCAAAATGACGGTGCGCAATTTTTCGCACCGTCATTTTTTTTGCTATTCTTATTCTTCTGAAATAGCCTCTACGGGGCAACCAGCCGCGCAAGCACCGCAACTCATGCAAGCTTCAGCGTCGATAACGTACTGGGTTTCGCCTTCGCTAATAGCACCACAGGGGCAAGTATCTGCACATGCACCGCATGAAATGCAACTATCGCTAATCTTATAAGCCATTAGGGTTTACCTCCTTTTGTTATACGTATATTGTATCACAAACTTTTGCGTTTGTAAATCGTTCAATCTAAAATTTTTTTCATATCTTCAGAAACGTTGTCGTCGTCATTTTCATTAGATTGCTTATTTTTCTTAAACTCTAATCTATCAACGGGGAAATCCTTATAAACTTCACTTCCGTCACCCTTAGAAATCTTAACTTTTGAAATAAGTTTAAGCATATCGTTAGAAACAACCGTTCCTTGCCCTTCGGGAGTGTTAACCGTTCCGCCAACCTTTGGCATTTTGCCGTAAACTTCAGCGTAATAATCGTTTTCATATTCTAAGCAACACATAAGCCTACCGCAAAGTCCGCTGATTTTACCGGGGTTAAGGTGCAACCCTTGGTTTTTTGCCATTTTTATAGACACTTTGCCAAAATCACTCATACAACTTGCGCAACAACACTCTCTTCCACACGGAGCAATTCCGCCTAAAATCTTAGTTTCGTCACGAATACCGATTTGGCGCAATTCAATGCGCACGTGGAAACGGCTTGCAAGAACTTTTACGAGTTCTCTAAAATCCACCCTGTTGTCCGACGTAAAATAAAACACAAGTTTTTTGCCGTCAAACGCATATTCTGCGCCTATAAGTTTCATTTGTAAATTTAATTCGGTTATTTTTTCTTGAGCGAAATCCATGGCTTCGGGAATTTTTTTCTCGTTTTCCTTAACCGTCTTTTCGTCTTTTTCAGTCGCCTTTCTTAAAACGGGTTTTAAGGGGTGAACAATCTCTTTTTCGTCAACTTCTTTAACGCCGAAAACAACCGTGCCGTATTCTAACCCCTTTGCAGTTTCAACAACAACGCCTGTTTTTTCTTCATAAACTTCGTTCTCGTTTGCAGGGGCAAAATAATAAACTTTCGCCGTGTTCTTAAATTTTACGCCTATAATTTTTGCCATTTATATTTTCCTTCTAATATTTGAAATAACAACCACTCTAAAAGCATAGTGGGATTTGCATTGAATTTTTTTCTTTTTTGTGCTTCGCTAACCTTTTCAAGCGCGTAAATCAGCGCGCCCGTGTTAAAATTTTTCGCTTGCTTTAACTTTTCTAACGTGACGTGATTAAAAGCCACTTTTTCTTCGCCTTCCTTAAAGGTAAGCAAGTCACGGATTAATAACTCTAAAACTGATATAAACTCGCCCAAATCCCATTTGCCATTTGAAACTTTAAGCGAATATTTTAACACGTCCTTACTAGATTGCATTTGGGTTAAAACTTCCACCGCCAAGTCGGTTAACTCTTTAAGGTTTTGGTCGTTATATAACGCGGTGGCGTTTCCCACCGTTCCATCACTACACGCAATCGCAATTTGCAACTTTTCATGGTCGGGGCAATCTTCTTTAAGCGCATCAAATAATTGCTCTTTGTTAAACGGTGCAATTTCTAACTTTTTAACCCTTGACTTAACGGTTGAAAGCAAGGGGAATTCACTAGTTGCACCTATCAAAATATGCACGTTTTTGGGCGGTTCTTCAAGCGTTTTTAAAAGTTTGTTTTGTGCGGAAGCGTTCATTGTTTGCGCCTTGTCAAGCACGAAAATCTTTTTATCGCTCTCGATTGGTTTAAGATAACTCTCTTCGATTAAATCGTTAACTTCTTCACTCGTTATAGACTGATTTTCACGTGGATAAAAATACACGTCAGAATAAGCCGATTGTTCAATGAGTTTGCACGTGCGACACTTTCCACACGCCCCGTCTTCTTCACACGCGATAACGCTTGCAAGCATTTTTAGGTAAGCCGTTAAATTTTGCTCGTCCGAAGTTAAAACGAGATAAGCGTGACTAAGCCTTCCCGCATTTTTATCTCCGTTAATTGTTTTAAACGCTTGCGTTTTACTTAAAAGCGCGTAAAGGTCGGTCATAACACACCTTTTTCTTTAAGCGCGCAAATGATTTTTGCGTGCGTTTGCTCTTTTTCGCCACTTGCGTCAATAACTATAAAACGGTTTTGATATTTTTGTGCAAGCGATAAGTATCCGTTATAAACTTTATCGTGAAACTCTATGCCTGAAAGTTCAAGCCTATCAGTTTTGTCCACGCCACCTTTTCTTTTAAATGCTTGTTCTGGTGGCAAATTTAAAAACAACGTGTAATCGGGCATAAAGTTTTTTATTGCGTAATCGTTGATTTTTTCAACGAAATCCACGCCCAAACCACGCGCATAGCCTTGATATGCCAAAGATGAATCTACGTATCTATCGCAAAGAACTAACTCACCGCGCGCTAACCTTGGCGCAATTTCTTCCTTTAACAACTGAACGCGAGCAGCGGCGTATAAAAGAGCCTCACACTCGTCGGTCATTTCAACGTTTTTACCGTCTAAAATAACGTTTCTTATTTGCTCTGAAACGCACGTGCCACCCGGCTCACGCGTGAGAAAATATTTTATTCCGTTTTTCTTTAAGTATTCTTCCAAAAGGTGAATTTGGCGTGATTTGCCAACCCCTTCGCACCCTTCGAAAGTTATAAACTTTCCTTTCATCTTATATTGACCCCGTCAAGAATATCACTAGTGTTTCTAACGATAGAATTTATAAAAGAAATTGTTTCAAATTGCAAGTGTGGTTGATAAGAACGGAAGTTAAAAACTGCAAGACAAACGTCATCCGCCGTATCAGAGTCGTTTAATCTACATACCGAAGAAGGCGAAACTTTCCCTTCAACCGTGGTTGCAGGTAATTTACCTAAGTTTAACGCGTAAATAAATTCGGTGTCACCATCTGCGTTATCAACGCCAGATAGTCCCAATCCTTCAAGCCTTGCAACTTCGCCATCTATAATTTCTTGCACACGCTCTTTGTTTTCAATCAATTCTTGCGTATCTCGCCTTTGCGCATATTTGGTGTATCGATAAAAAAGCCCTTCGTGCGTGCTTTCTAACTCTAAAAGTTTGCCGAAAAGCACGGTTTCTTCATAAAGCCTTTCAATCCTTTCTTTCTCCATCTTAACGCCTTCTTTTATTTGCGCTTGGGTGCGGAAACGGTTATCTTTTTTCATTCTTGAGCGGAAAGTTTTTTCAATTTTACTCTCGTCAAGAACACCCGTTTTAACTTTATCAAAAAGGTCGTTATTAGATTGATTTTCATCTTTTATATATCTTTTTAGGTATTCTTGTGCGTCAAGATTAAGTTCTTCAAAAGAGTAAACGCGATAAGCGTCAACAATCTCTTTAAGCCTTATGTTCGTGTTTTCAACTTCATCTGGATTGGGCGCGTTTTTAAGAGGGTCTTTACAGTTAGTAAAAATCACGTCGCCATCTTGAATATCAAGCCTAGTTGAAAGGACGTTATAACTGCTAAGTAGCCTTTCAACGCTTACTTTTTGAACGTCATAACTAAGCACGTCATCGTCATCTAAAAATCTCATTACCGCTGTCGAATTGCCTGAAAGTGACTGGTCGAAAAAAAACTTAAACTGCTGACCAGTTGTCAATTTAACGCTAGCCATAGTGTAAAACAATTCCCATGCCATAATGGAAATAAATGCAAAAAGAATTATAAGTATCCACTCGTAAGATAGAAAATCGGACAGCCTGTTTTTTGTGATTCTATTATCCATTGGTTTCCTTTATTTTTTTATTGGTTTCATAGTTGGGAACAAAATAACGTCTCTAATAGACGCGCTGTCCGTCAAAAGCATCACTAACCTATCAACGCCAAAGCCCAAGCCACCCGTTGGGGGCAAACCGTATTCAAGAGCGGTGACGAAATCTTCATCAACTTTCGCATCGTTTCCACCGCGTGCGCGTTTTTCTTCAACTTGCTTAACAAATCTTTCTTTTTGGTCGATTGGGTCGTTAAGTTCTGAGAAAGCGTTGCCCATTTCTCTCGCATAAATAAAGTATTCAAACCTTTCGGTAAACGCTGGGTTAGAAGGTTTTCTCTTAGCGAGCGGTGAGTTTTCTACAGGGTAATCGTAAATAATAGTGGGTTGAACGAGCTTTTCTTCAACGAAAGCGTCAAAGAACGCAATTAAAACGTGACCTTTGGTTGCTTGGTCGCCTTCTTCAACAACCACGCCCATTTTGTCAGCAACTGCTCGCGCTTGTTCGTCGGTTGCCCAATCGTTATAGTCAACGCCAGCATACTTTTTAACCGCTTCAACCATAGTGAGCCTTTCCCACTTTTTGCCCATATCAATTTCTAAGCCTTGATAAGTAATCTTATCCGTACCGCAAACGTTTAGCGTTATCGTGCGATACATATCTTCAATTAGGTTCATCATATCAAGATAATCACTATATGCTTGATACATTTCAACCGTGGTAAATTCAGGGTTATGAGACCTATCCATACCTTCGTTGCGGAAAATTCTGCCAACTTCGTAAACTTTATCAAATCCACCAACTATCAAACGTTTTAGGTAGAGTTCGGTTTCAATGCGCAAATACATATCTATATCAAGCGCGTTGTGGTGCGTCTTAAACGGTCTTGCCGCCGCCCCGATTTCAAGCGGTTGCAAAACGGGCGTGTCAACTTCAAGATAGCCAACTCCGTCAAGATATTTTCTAATTTCCGCCATTATTTTTGAACGCATAACGAAAGTCTTTTTAACTTCTGGGTTTGCGATAAGGTCTATTTCTCTTTGGCGGTATCTCGTGTCTTCATCTTTTAATCCGTGATATTTTTCAGGCAACGGCAAAAGTGACTTTGAAAGAAGTTCAATGCTTCTTGCATGCACGGAAACTTCGCCCGTTCTAGTGGTGAAAACTTCACCCGTGATGCCAACAATATCACCGATATCGTATTCCTTAAACGCAAGGTAATCGTCACCCAAATCGTTTATTGAAAGGTATGATTGAATTGTTCCCTTTCCATCAAGTATAACCGCAAAAGACGCTTTACCCATAATGCGCTTAGAAATAAGCCTACCTGCAATACCAACCGTTTTGCCTTCATAATTTGCGTAATCGTCTTTTAAGTCTTGGCTATAAGCCGTTCTATCATATCTAACTTTTTCAAACGGATTTTTACCGCTTGAAACCAAGGCGTCTAATTTTTCGCGCCTAATTCTTAATACTTCGCTTAAATCCTGTTCTTCTATAACGGGAGCAGTCTTAATTTCGTCCATAACTAAAAGTCCTTATAATCTTAATATACTTTTTTAACCGTGATGCTGGTTATACCTGCAGGAACGGTCACTTTAACGGTGTCACCTGCTTTTCTGCCCAAAAGAGCGTTGCCGATAGGTGATTCGTTAGAAATTCTGCCAAGTTCAACGTCTGCTTCGGTAGTGCCGACGATTTCATAAGTAAATTCTTCATTAGTGTCGTCGTCAACAAAGTCTACTTTGCTACCCAAAGAAACTAAACCTTTTTTGCTTTCTTTAATGATAACGGCGTATTTAAGTTTGTTTTCAATTTCAATAATTTCGCCTTCAATCATTGCTTGTTCGTTTTTTGCAGCGTCGTATTCAGCGTTTTCAGAAAGGTCGCCAAATTCTCTTGCCGTTTTAATCCTTTCGGTAATTTCCGCACGTTTAACAACCTTTAAAAACTCTAAGCGTTTTTCAAGTTCTTCTTTACCTTCTTTTGTAAGTATTACTTCTTCTGCCATAAAAATGACCTCCGTTTACTAAAAATCTTTTTTGGTTTTACAAGTGGACGTAATCCACTTACAATTTTAACTTAATAATTATATTATATATCATCGCTTTTGTCAACTTCTTACGATAAAAGTGACCCTAAACACCCTTTTAGACAGGCAAAATAGAAAACGTTGATGATAATTTTTCAAATTTTGTGAAAAAATTTTTCAAAAACCCTTGACAAATAGAATTTTCGTGTTATAATAGCGATATAATTTAAGTTATAGTTTTTTTGAACATGGTCGGTCGACCGTTTAATGCGGTCAAAAGTAGTTTTTCCGAATAATATATGAGAAGAAGGTTGCAAAATTTTTGCAACCTTCTTTACTTTACCTTGGTTTTTCTTATAACTTATTCTTTTTCGCAGTAATCACCGCAACAGGTGCAAGATTCACCGCATCCGCACGTCACTTTAATGCTGTCTAGAGCACAGTTGCATCCGTCCGCATTGTGTTTGCACTTGACAACGTCACATTTAATGCAATAATTTTTCATAATTTTCTCCTTGTAAAAAATATTATGCGCCTTAAAATAAAAAACTATACCATATAATTGACTTTTTGCCCTTTTTGTTGGTAAAATAATAATATAAAAACAGTTTAGGTGTTCACTATGAAAGTTGTATTATTAAAAGACGTTAAAGGTTCTGGAAAAGCAGGCGATATTATAGAAGCTAAAGACGGGTTCGCGCAAAACTTCTTAATTAAAAAAGGGCTTGCAAAACCTGCGGATGCGCAAGCGTTAACCGAAAACAAAGCGCAAAAAGACGCACAAGAATTCCATAGACAAGAAACGCTTAAAGCAAACAAAGCACTCCGTGATAAACTTCACGGAACGGAAATCACCATCCAAGTAAAGTGCGGTGCGGGTGGAAAATTTTTCGGTAGCGTGACAAACAAAGAAATTGCGGATAAATTATTTGAAATGGGCTTTGATATCGATAAGAAGAAAGTAATTTTATCTTCAAACATAAAAGCGACGGGTGTTTACCCCGTAAACGTTCGTATTTCTGCAGAAGAAACGGCAAAAATCAGCGTTAAAATTATAAATTAAAGGTCTTGAATTTTCCCGACGGCGTTTGCCTCGGGAATTTTTCACGTTTAAGAATAATTTGGAATATATTGTATTCGTGGCAACGTTAAAAAACCGTTGACTTTTTAAGTTATTTTTTTTATAATATTATTTATGAGTATAGAAAAGGACACTCTTCCTGCAAACGAAAAAAGCAAGAAAAGTAAAAAGTTCAAAACTTCATTAGCCGAAACTTTCGATAGTGAGTTTAGCGAAAAGATTAAACCTGTTGAAAATATTCCTGAGGCAGACTTTATTGAACAAAAATCCGATAAGGAAACGCGCAAAAAAATCGTAAAGGGCATGGTTTTCGGTATTAGAACGGAAGATAAACAAATTGGTAAAAGACAACGCCTTTATAAAAATTTGTTTACCGTTTTCTTCGTGATTTTCGTAATCGGGGTTATGGCGTTTACGGCGTATAGGGACTTTTTAGCCCCTGATAGAGAATTCCCCTCTTGGAATAGATTGCGCCTAATATTAAAAGACAGTTGGCTTTTCCTTTTTTACGCTTTGATTGCACTAACTTTAACTTACGTTCTCAAAGGGTTAAAATCTTCTATAATGTGCAAGTCTTTAACGAGAAAGTTCCACTTCAAAACTTGTTTTGAAACGGCTATTATCGGCAGTTATTATAACAACGTCACCCCGCTTGCAGTTGGCGGTCAACCATTCGAAATTTATCACCTTTCAAAACACGGTGTTCACGGTGGCGTTGCTTCTTCCGTTCCTATTGCGAACTTTATGCTTAACCAATTCGCATTCGTTATTTTGGGAATTATTTGCATTTCTGCGTGGAGAACTAACGACCTTGAAATTCCGTTAAATATTTATAACGTGTTGCCCACCACTTTTTATACGCTTGCTATCATTGGTTTAATTTGTTGCTTTATGATGCCAAGTTTAGTGGTTATATTCTCACTTATGCCACGTATTGGCGCAAAATTAGTGCATTTCGTGATGTGGGTTGGCAACAAATTGCGTATAGTCAAAAACCCCAAAGAAACAACTATTAAAACTGTTAAAAACGTTGTTCACAACGCGTCGTGCTTAAAGAAAATTTGTAAAAACCCTATTGTTTTTATAACGTGCTTTTTACTTAGTTTCTTAGAACACGCGGCAACCGTTTCGATGGCTTTTTTCGTCTTAAAAGCTTTCGGTTATGGCACGACTGGTGCTTTGATTGACGTTAACATCACTAAACAATGGCTACAAGTTGCCCAAATTTGTATTCTAATTTTTGCGTCGGTGACGTTTATTCCCACACCAGGAAATTCAGGCGCGGCAGACCTTTCGTTCTTCTTGCTATTTGAAGTTGGTTTGTTTGCAGGGCTTGCTTTCCCCGCCATGCTTATTTGGCGTTGTTTCAGTTTTTACAGTTATATAATCATTGGTTTCGTTTTTGCGACCTTGAAGAAAAAAGCAGACCAAAAACGCAACCAACAAACACTCGCTTTTTCAGACGGATTTATCAGCGATAACTCTGAAAACGAAAATGAGAGCGAAACTGTTGAAACTGCTCAAAACGAAGAAACAAACTAATCAAAAAAAATTTAAATCTTAAAAAGGCTACTTTAGAAGTAGCCTTTTTCTTTTTTTATTTTAGTTGTTTTCGGGTTTAGTTATCATAGACAAGTCGTAATCGTCACCCGTAATTTGTTCGTATAATTCTATGCTCGCTTTAACCGCGTCGTCCATGTCAATATACTTATACTTTGCAAGCCTACCAAGTAAATATAACTCTTTATATTTTTTGGCTTCTTCTTCATATTGCAAATAATGTTTGCGGTTTTTTTCAATCGGGATTGGATAATAAGGGATATTTTTGCCCTTTTTGAACTTTTTAGGATATTCTTTAACTATCACCGTGTTTTCTTGCGGTTGACTTGTAAATTTTGAAAACTCTGTTATTCTCGTATACTTATGCGAAGTTGTGTAGTTAACCACCGCGCTTTCTTGGAAAGACGGAGTTTTAAGCGTTTGGAACTTAAACTTTAAACTTCTATACGGCAACACACCGAATTTATAATCGAAAAGTTCATCAACGCAACCTGTGTAAATAAGCGTTCCGTCAAGCGGTTTACCGCTTAAATAAATCACTCCGTCAGAGAGCGTAATTTCCTTTTTTGCATCTGTGTGAAGTTTAAGTTTAATGCGCGGGTGGCGCAAAATATTAGCAATTAAATCTGCAAACCCTTTCTTTGGCATATATTGATATTCGTCAACGAAATATCTATCTTCATAAGAAACGTAAACGGGAACTCTATTCATAACTTCTTCGCCCAAGTGTTCGGGCTTAAAGCCCCATTGTTTCATTGTATATATGTAGAAAATGTGCTTATAAACAAAGTCTGCAAAATCGCGTATTTCCGCGCTTTTATGTTTTTTAAGTTGCAAAATAGGAACTTTTTTATCAAGCCCGATTTCTTCAACCAAAACGTTCTTTATCCTTTCAGCCTTTTCTTTGGGGAAAAGTGCAAAAAGCGAAGTCAGGTTAAAAGGCACGGGAACGAATTTATCTTTCCTAATCTTTGCTTTAACCCTATGTTCATATTTATTCCATTCGGTAAAATTAGATAAAAAGTCAAAAACTTGTTTATCGTGCGTGTGGAATATATGCGGTCCGTAAGGTTGAACGATAATACCCGTTTTATCAACGTAATCGTATGCGTTGCCACCGATAGTATCTCTTCTATCAACGACAATAACGTCTTTTCCACTTTCAGCAAAAAGCCTTGCTATCGTCGCGCCCGAAAAACCTGCGCCAACTATAATAATCTTTTCCATATAATAATTACCTTTAATTTCTTATTGATTTAACGAACTCGGCAATCCTTTCGGTTGCTTCAAGCAAATTTTTCATAGAATAGGCATAAGAACACCTAACGTAATACCTACCAAACTCACCGAACGCGCTACCAGGAACGACGGCAACCTTTTTTTCGCGCAATAATTTGGTTGCAAATTCTTCACCGTCCATACCCGTGCTTTTTACTGATGGAAATATGTAAAACGAACCTTTTGGTTCAAAACACTCTAAACCCATTTTAGTAAACGTTTCAAACATAAAACGCCTGCGCTTATCGTATTCTTCACACATCTCTCTAACTGCCGAATATCCGTCCTCACGCCCTTTTTTAAGCCCCGCAAGTGATGCGTGTTGTGAAAAAATGGGCGCGCAAATAGTTGTATATTGATGTATTTTAAGCATTGCCGAAACTATAAGTTTTGGCGCGCAAACAAAACCTATGCGCCAACCCGTCATAGCAAACGCTTTTGAAAAACCGTTAATTAAAATCACCCTATCTTTCATCTGCTTAAAAGATGCGATTGAAACGTGTGGTTTGCCGTAAGTGAGTTCAGCGTAAATTTCATCTGAAATCACTAATAAATCGTGCTTTAATATAATAGGAATAATTTTTTCTATATATTCTCTTTCCATAATCCCGCCCGTCGGGTTGTTTGGATAAGGAAAAACGAGAACTTTCGTTTTATCCGTGATAACGCTCTCTAAGGCTTGAGGGGTTAATTTAAAACCGTTCTTTCCGTCACAAGGAACGGGCACGGGAACTCCGCCTGCAAGTTCAACGCAAGGCTTATATGAAACGTAGCTTGGGTCAGGAATTAAAACTTCGTCACCTTCGTCCACAACGGCACGAAAAGCAAGGTCTATTGCTTCGCTTGCCCCAACCGTGATTATAGTATCGTCAGCCGAAAAATTTACACCAAAGTTATAGCTCAAATAACCCGATATCTCTTCACGAAGAGCAGGCATGCCTTTATTAGACGTATACTGCGTATACCCCTTTTTAATCGCTTGAATCCCCGCCTCGCGAATATCCCACGGGGTTATAAAGTCGGGTTCTCCCACGCCGAGAGAAATAACGTCTTTACTTTCGGAAACTATATCAAAAAACTTCCTTATTCCCGACGGTTTTATGGCACTTGCCCTTTTGCTTACAAAATCTCTCATGCTTGAATAAGTTGCCTTTGACGGTCTTCACTTGGTTTAGTGATTTGCCCTTCAATTTTATAGCGTTTTAATATAAAGTGAGTGGAAACGCCCGTAATCCCGTCAATAACGCTCAAGCGTTCGGAAACGAAACGTGCAATTTCAGAAATATCTTTGCCTTCAACGAACACTGCAAGGTCAAACACCCCGCTCATAAGATAAAGACTGCTAACTTCTTTAAAAGAATAAATTTCTTCGGCATAACTTTCAAAGCCTTTAAGTTTTTGGGGAGCAACCTTAACTTCGATTAAAGCTTGCACCTTTTTTTGTGGCAAAGCTTCGGTGTTTACGATTGCGGAATATTTAACGATAACGCCGTCGTCTTCAAGTTCTTTAACTGCTTTTGCAACGGTTTTTTCATCAACACAAGTAATTGCCGATAATTGCGCATGAGTATACCTTGCGTTTTCGGTTAAAAGTTGGATTAAATCTGTTTTTAGTTTTTCCATAATATCCCCTTGTGGCTAAAGTTTTCCATCTTCTATATTGTACTTATTTTACGCCCGTTTGTCAATATAAATGTTGATTTTATTTTTATTCTGTGATACAATAATTTAACAAAAGGAGATTTTATGATTCGCATTTGGGCAAAGGTTATCAAGAAAACTAAAATAATTAAGCAATTCGTTTTAGAAAAACCCACCGAAATGGATTATTCTATGTTTTTTGATTACTTGCGTGAAATTTGTGAAAATCTTGACGTTCCAACGCCTGTTTTAATAAAAACTCACCTTTTTAACTACGCAAAATATAACGTGGTTAGGTTTTCAAAAGACGATTTTATGGAAAGCATTGACTTTGATAAGTTGATTTTAGAAAATATTTTCGTTTAGGTTATAATTTTTTCCACCTTGCAAATAATATAGGCGGAGGGAATTATGAAAATTACTACTATAATTGCGTTTACCCTTACCATTATCGGCGCGCTCGTTTGGTTGCTTATAGGTCTTTTCAATTTTAACCTTGTAGGCTTTATTTTCGGGCTCGGTTCAATGGCCGTGGTTTCACGCATAATCTATTCTTTAGTTGGTATCTCAGCATTATGGTTAATTTTTTACTGGGTCACCTACAATCCGTTCAAGTCTATTGATTAAGATTTGAAAAAACAAAACCCCGCTTCTTAGTCGCTAGAAATTGAAACTAGCAGAAAAAGGTTAGATAATTGAGCATAATTCATAAAAGTGAGTTATGCTCTTTTATTATATAACGACGTAAATATCGTAGTTATAGTATTTAGTTTTAACAGTACCACCCTTAAAGAGTCTAGTAATTTCGTGCGTTTCGGTAGATACTTTACGTATTATTTGTTCACGGTCATTATCTACTTGATTTAACCCATAGTTAAGACCTATCTCTATTTTATGGTTATACACCTTTACAAAGCGTATAAATAAATCATAGCAAAATTCAGTTCCTGCGTTTACAGCAAATTTGAAGAAGTTATAAATGTCTTCTTTAGAAAGTTCGTATTGGACTTTTGCTTCCTCTATAATAATTTTTTCGTGTAAAGATATTTGTTCTGTTTCAAGTTCTTCTAAACGTGATTTAGTAGTATTAGTAACAACGCCTTTTTCAATAGCCGACATAATATTGGCAATGGTCTTATTTACTCTTTGCAAATCACTTTTTAAGGTCGCTAACGCATTATTATTACCAAGACTTTTTTTGTAGGAAGCGTAAACGTCGTTTACTAAAGTGTCTAAGATTTTAGAAGAACAAAACTGTTGCTTTAGCAGTCTATCTATACAACGCTCAATAAAATCTTTGTAAATACGTTTGTTAGCGCAATTATTTTTCTTAGTGTTTATACAAGTATAATATCTTAAATGATTGCTGTTGGAAGATATAGCGGAAATGGGATACATTTTCTTACCACAAACGCCGCAGTAAATTTTATCCTTTAATCTAAAGTCTTCGTGGTTATCTTTTCTGCAACCGTATCTTGTCTTATCCATACGAGATTTTACTCTATTAAACAGGTCTAACGATATAATCTGTGGATAAATCTTATCGTAAACTTTGTCGTGTATATTAAGAATACCCGTATAAACGTCACGTTGCAAGATTTTTCTAATCGTTTGAGGAAGAAACTTTTGCCCGTTCTTAGTAATATTTTCAGTTTCCAAATCTTTAGAAATTTGAAGAATGGGTTTTCCGTTAGCGTACTCGGTAAAAATTCTTTGTATAATACTCGCTTCTATTTCGTTTATAACAAGCATTTTGTTTTCCTTAATATATCCGTAAGGAACAGAACCTATGCAATGACCCTTCATTCGTGATTCGTGAAGCCCACGATTAACCTTTTGCGCAAGTTCTTCAGAGAAATATTGATTCATACCCTCTAAAAGAGATTCCAGTAAAACGCCCTCAGGGGTTTCTGGGATATTTTCCATAGCGGAAAGAAGTTTAATACCGTTATCCTTTAAGTGTTTTCTATTAACAGCGGCTTCATATTTATTACGTGCAAACCTATCTAGTTTATAGACTAAAACGTAATTCCACTTTTTGTTATTACTATCTTTGAGCATTCTTTGAAAAGCGTCACGTTCATCGGTCGTTCCACTAATAGCTCTATCTATGTAAGAGTCAACGATAATAATATCGTTTCTCTTTGCAAAATCTTCGCAAACGTGGATTTGCCCTTCAATAGATTGCTCGGTTTGGTTGTTGCTAGAATACCTAGCGTAGATTACAGCAGTTTTCATTTGATTTACCTCCAAATATTTTTTTACTAAAAGCATAACTAAAAATGTTTTCGTTCACAAGGCAGTTATTATTACCTAAGCAGGCAGAAACAACTACTTTTCCCTTAACCGAATAGGGATAAACTATTACATATATTATTTGCTTTGCCTTTCGGCACAACAAAAAAACAAGTAGAGAAATGACGGTTGTCAACAGGTCTGCCCGCAAGGGACAGTAAAAAATTTGTAAAGACATATAAAATTAAAATAATCTCAAATTATTTACTGCCTTTGACAAACGGCAGGGCTCTACCACAACCAAAACGCCGAAAGGTAAAGCATATATGTACAATAATGTTCCACTTATGTACACCTTAAGTAACGGTAATGCACTGTAAAGTACACCTTAAGTAGTGTCATAAGAGATTGACAAACAAAAAATCGTGTGATATAATAAGAGCAACAAAAAAGCCCAAGTGGGCTTCATAGACAATTCACGGTAAGTAAATACTGATAGTGGGAATACAGAACACCAGAGTAGGCTTGAAAAAGTATAATATAATCAGTGTAATTAGAAACGAAGTAGCGATTTAGTGAAAAGTAAAGAAAAGATATAGTCGAAATAATGGGTTGACCGTGGCTATCAGACAAACTTAAGCACAAGCATAGTGTTTAGGTTTTTTGTCTGAGGCCACGGTCTTTTTTGTTACCCGAAATCATAACCACGAAAGTTATTTGCCCCGTAATTTTGTAGTTGTGGTTTCACCCTGTTAAAAATTTTTAAGGAGGTAGCAAAAACTATGACTACAATTGAAAAAGTTAGAGAAGACTTGAAAATTCTCACCAAGTATTACGAATATGAAAACGAATTAAAACAAGCGTTTCAAACAGTACCCCATCCACGCACAGAACAAGTATTAAAAACCTATACGGAAATAATAGGCACTGCGCCGTTAGATTTGTATATGATTTTTTATGAATTATACGTGCTTGGAAACACACAGGAAAATACTGCCGAGCAGTTGCATTACTGCGTAGAGCAAATCCGTAGAAAAAACGCACAGCTCTTACAGTATTTTTTAACGCATATTAACGTTAAGGAGGGTGAAATCGTATGAGAAAAGATTATGAATTTATTGCTTTGGAAGAATACTCGTCGGTTTATGAAGATATGACCGAAACCGAGAAAGAAGAATTTATGTCAAAACTTTTAGAACTTTTACACGAAAATTGCGTTTGGTTTGACGACTAACAGCAATTACGGGGCAAAAACAAAAAAATTAAATAACGGGAGGTGAACTATTTTGAGAGAAATAGAGAGTCAAAACACGACTTTGGACCTTGTTGGTGATAATGAAACACTTATTGACTTAAACAAGATTCCAAAAGCCGAGTACGACCTCTTTATTTCTTCCTTATTAGCGCAGATATTAGAATATTATAAAAATAAGTAAAATAAAGAAAATACAAAAAATTTAATAAAATGTAAAATTAGTAAAGTTTAGCGCAGGAGCGATTTTTAGTGTTGAAAGAAAGGACCAGTCGTATAAGTCCTGCGCATAAAAAATATAAAAACAATTAGAAAATAAATATAGAACAATAAATTCCTTATCTGCTCCTATGGAAGAAATAATTAGGTTTTTAACAAAATTATTTATAGGAGGTAAGATATTATGCCAGAACAGGCAGCAAAAATTTACAATGACGGTAGCCACTTCATAGCGATAAGAAAAGGCGCATATCCTACACCTAAAAAGAAAAGCAAAATAAAGCCTATTGAAGAAGAAATCGTCTTAAAAGAAGAAACAATTTCACTCGTATCGGAAGATACACCATCCACCGATAAAACAGTAGAAAACACGCCTATATGCGAAGAAAACGTTGAAATCGAAGAAGAGCGTATAACGGTAAATAATTCTAAAATTACAGCCATTTCTGAGCCTAAGGCAAAAAGAAAAACAACCCGTAAAGAGTTGTTTGAAACATTATATAAAAAATACTATTCGTTAAAGCATTGGGAACGTAAACGGCAAATCATATTAGATATGCTCCCTTACTTTGAAAGCGAAGAAAAGGCTAAAGAATATGTTAATAAAAATTGCGAAAGAATGTATAGGAACTTTATTGTAAGGCGTATGCGATTATTCAAAAAAGTGCGTTTGCAAGAGTGGAACTATTTTTGCACTTTCACTTATGATGATAAAAAGCATACTGAAGAAAGTTTTAGAAAACGTTTAATGCAATGTTTACAACGATTTTGCTCTCGTAAGAAATGGAAATACATAGGTGTATGGGAACGTGGCAAAGATACTAATAGACTGCATTTTCACGCAATAATGTATATTCCTGAAATGGTCGGCGAACTTGAGGAAAAGAAAGATTTTGATACAAGGCATAATAAAATGCAAATAACCTTTCAAAACACTTTCTTTGGAACTAAGTTCGGCAGAGCAGACTTTGAAGCTATAGAGCATAAATTCTTAATAGACGAAAGCGTTATGTATATGGTTAAATACATAGAGAAAACAGGCGAAAAACTTATTTACTCACGGGGTTTACCACAATATATAATCTCGGATATTATGGATGAAGATATAATTTGCTATCTAGATGAAGAAGAACGTAAAATAATACTATCTGATGAGTTTGGCTGTTGGGATGAGGGTTGCTATATGGGGCAAAACACGCCAGAAGTGTTAGCGCAAATGCCAAAAAGCAACTAACGAATAAAAAAGGTGTTAAAATAAAAGCATACCGCCGACGAAAAAAGGCGAAAGATTGCGCCAACGGTTCAGTGCGCAACTTCGCCTTTCGTCGGTGCTTTATTTTACCTTTTTTTCGTGTTTGTTTGGTTTTGGCGTGCGCTTGGATTGGCGGAGCGTAGCGACGCCACTTGTATATATCCAAGCGCACGCCTAACTTTCATTTAGAGTTTTTATTCCCTTCTTTGTCATCATAAGAAGTGTTGTCTATCATAGTTATAATGATATTATTCTTTTTTCAACGTTTTTTAGAGTTTATCTGCCATAATAAAGTCCTTTTTCTTTTATTACAACAAATTAAATATGATAAGTATAGTCATATATACCATACTTTTTATAAAAAAATTAAGGCGTACTAAAAAGCGTACACCTTAAAATGTTAATTATTTTTATTCTTTTTGATTGTTATTATATGTTTTTTGTTAGAATTGGTGCTTTTGTCTTTTTCAGCCATAAGATTGGGGGCGATTGAAAAAGAATGTGTTTCGGTTACAGAGGAATCATAATCCCATCGCCCCACAAATAATTTGAAGTAGTTACGGTATTCTTATTGCTATAACAATCTTCTTTAACCTTTATACACATAACCAGAGACGGAAACTATATCATAAGACTTGTTCTTATATGTAAAACTACTATAACTATTTAATGCCTCTGAGCCACTTGCTTTATACCCATTTTTCTTATAAAGTTTAATAGTTACTCGTTGTGTATATCCTGAACCACCTGTAAATCTATATGCAACAACAACTTCTATTACATTGCTTGAATCTGGGTGGTCATCATAACTAGAATCTTTAGGCGATATATCGTAATACAATGTTCCATAATATGTTGATGTATATGCCGAAAAATCAGTATTAAAGCACTTCTTAAAATTGTCTGTAGTTAATTTCCCTTCAATCGGCTGACTTGCTGCTGAAGAAATAATTATTGTTAAAGTCATTATACAAGCCAATACAATAGAGGTGACACGTGCTGGATTAAACGATATATTGAGTTGCCCCCACTGATATGCAACTATACTTGCAACAATTCCAAGAATTATTAACACTGCGCCACCACCAGTCATTTCATTACTTAGGAAAACTATTCCTAAAATAAAAGACAAGGCTATAACCAAACCAAAAATCCACTTAACGCCAATTTCCCATTTGTCTTCATTAGATACTGTTTTCTTTGGCGCGGAAGGAATAACCCCCCCAGAAGAATTAGATGAAGCATTAGTGTTAGAAGTAAATGAAGGAGTTCTAGGTTTTTGGTAGTGATAAGGGTCGGCTGTATTAATAATTTTATTTAGTTCAGCCTTGAGATTTGCAAAATCTTGTTTGTCTTGCTTTAATCTTTCAGCCACAACAGTTATTTCCTTAAATACGTTCAAGAGAACGTTAAGAATTTCCGTCAACAAATCAATAAAATCAACAGACTTATATGCTCTATTTATAAATCTATTTCTTGCACCATAATCATAAGATAAAGTCTTTATAATCTCCGTTAATTTTGTTTGAGAATCGTTACACATTTCAATTACATCATTACGTAATATGTGTATAAATTCTGAACTTGCAGGGTGTTCCATACCTCTATTTTCGCAGTTGATTTGCAAAGGTTGAACTATTTTATCCCAAGCATTTAACGCTTTTTTAAATTCGGTGATATGAACTTTAAAATTTTCATCTAAATTGTTATTATCTATAAAACTTCTAGCATCCGCTTTTATTAAATCAAATTTGTTTGAACAAAGTTTTGCTTTTTTATCAATAGTTTCTTTTAATACTGCTTCGTAATGATTCAACAATTCATCTATGAAAAAAGAAGAATAATTATCTTGAAGAACAAGAATATTAAAGAGAGAAACAATGTCCTTTTCTTTTAAGTAATCAAAGTATTGTTTAATTTCTAATATGCAATTCTCTTTCATTATTTGAACTGCATCATAAACAACTTCTTTATTACTTATTAGTGAAAAGCTTGCAATTTGTCTATTATTGTTTATTTCATCAAAAATTTCGTCCGTATTTCTATCAAACCATTTGCCGATGGTTATAATAGCAGCACATACATCTTCAAGAACTAATTCTTGTTCCTCATCTTCGTTGACAAAGATGTCGTTAAAATCCTTGAACGTATCTTTGGAAAAATATTCTATTTCGTGCTTAATTCTTTTTTTAATATTTGTTAATTCCGTAAAAGCAAAAGAAATCTCAGTTTCATCATCTGTGAATAGTTGCTTTTCTTCAAATAACTCTCTAATTTTAGAAGCATCATCTAAAGGTGTAGCTCCTAAAATATCAAACGCATTTCTCATTTGTTAAACTCCAAAGCCTAGTTTGATTCGTTCTTCTTTTTTAGGCAAAATTTGTATAGCTTCGTCTATTGCTTCGCTACTAATTTCATCTAAACCCATTTTGCCACTAATTAATGCTGCTTCTTTAATTACGAAAGAAACATCTGCAAGTGATTTTCCTACTAATTTTGATGCTATTACGCTTATGTCAATTTCTTTTGAAACAGAGATTTTCGCCAATAAAAATTCTAACAAACTTTTTATTTCTTCTTCGCTAGGATAACCAACTTCAATATGGTGGTCAAATCTTCCTTTTCTTAGTATTGCAGGGTCTATTTTATCCAATAAATTAGTCATTGCAATAACTAAAACGTGTTTTTTGTTGGCTTCTTGAATTTGTCTTAAAAATTCTGCGACTTCTTCTGTATGATGAGAACTTTCACCAAAAGAATTTCTATCAGACATATAGCTTTCCATCTCATCAATAACAACAACCGAAGGGGCACTATTTACTGCCGCTTCAAACATTGCTGAAATTTTCTTACTAGTGTCGTGAATATAAGGGGAAGCAATAGTTGAAGAATTGATTTCGTATTTTGGCAGTTCTAAAAATTCAACTAATTTATCTACTGCATAAGTTTTTCCACATCCAGGTGGACCATATAAAATAATAGAAGACGGGAAATCTATCCCTAATTTTTTATATCTTTCAGGTTCGTTAAGTATGTTTATTATATGTTCGTTGAAGAATTTTTCTAGTTCAGGTCTACCTGTCAAGGTGAATTTACCAATCTTTTTTTCTTCTTGTTTTATAGGCTCTATTTCGGGTTTTTTATCAATTTCAATGTCTACTAATTCAGCAATTTCTTCAAAATCAGTTTCACTTAGGAAAAGAGACTTAAAACCACCTTCACTAAAATGTTTGTTTTCATTACCAGAAAAATAATACCCTAACAAAGCATCATCCGATACGTCTTTTATATTATAGGTGGGCAATATATAATTAAATTCTTCTATGTAAATACCGTCATAAAGGGAAACATTTGTTATTTTTCTCATTTGCTTTAATGAAAAAGCAAAATTAAGCGCAGTTTGCCTTGAAATGGTTATGCCATTGTTTTTTATTAATCCTAACTGAAATTGCTTATGTGACTTTAGATAGAAATATTCTTGTTGGTTAACTAAAACTTTTATAAAAGGATTAACGTCATAGATTAATTTTTCATCTATCCATCTTTTATAGATTAAAGCATTAGATATTAAAACATTGTCATTAGACAGTGTTTTGCATAATTTTATATTATCGTCTTCAAAAACTATTTGTTTTATTCTAATACCATCTATAACATTTCCTTCAAATAACATAGTTTTCTCCTTATTTAGTGATACCTGATTTGCTTAACATATTATCAAGCTCAGAACCCTTACGTCTTATCATAATTTGAGACAATTTACCAACAATATTCTTTAATTCTGAAATATTATTTTCTTGAATTGCCCTATGTCCTTGAGCAATTAAGTTATTATACAATACAGGGTCTGTAAAGTCTTGTGGGTTTTGAACCATTGAAATAAATATCATAACAAAAACATTGTCATCGCTAAGCATAATACTTGCGATTACTTTGTGTAATTCTTTAAGTAGTGATTCTGCTTGGGCATTTTTTGCATCAATTGCATTTTGAATTGAGGCACTCAAATTTTGAATTTGTTTTTGTTGAACAGGGGTTGCTTTGTCTTTAATAGACTCATATAAATCCATTTGTTCATCAAATTCTTTTTGCCATATTTTTGTTTGGTTATTCTTCATATAATAAGCTAATGCTGACTTACTTTCTTGCGTTAATTCAAATAAACTTTGCGTTTCTTCAGCATCTAAATTATCTTTACCAATATAAGAATTAAGTTTTGTTGATAAATCAGACAACTTTTCATCATAACTATCTTCATTCATTTCTGTGATTTTATCAAGAACTTCATTTGCATCATCAACAATATCTTCGCAGTCTGTATCAAAGTTTATTTGTCCACTCAATCTGTTATAGAAGTTGTCTCCGTTAAGCGTGATTCCAACAGAAGGGATAGTAATTTTTATATCAATATTTCCACTATCATTAAAAGTATAACTACATTCGATTACGCTTCCAATAGGAATAATTCCATATTCAAAAGCGTTACCATCAATTTTAATATCACCGATAAAACGGTTGTATTCTACAGGGTCTGCAATTTCACCTTCCCAAAGCTTAAATGAAATAAAATCATTGCTGCCTGCAGATATTCTTTTAGTTGTTTTGTATTTTACAACACCCGTTTTAGGCAATAATTCATCTTTTGTTATTAAATAATCCAATACTGCTTTATGTGTAATAGGGTCTTCTAATTCAACGCCAACTGAATGAGCAGCGGGAATATTTCCTATGTTGACAAGTGTTTTTGTTATTACTATTAAATTATTTTCTAACTTTACGCTGCTTCCTTCTTCATTAAAGCATTCAACAATGAAATTGTTTTCGCCTTGAGAAAATAACTCTAAAGAAACGATAGAATTGCTTTTCAATGTGAGTTTTCCACTATTCCAACCTGTTTCAATATTCTTAAAAATAAAATCCAAGTCTTTATCGTGCTTATAAATTACAGCAACTTTAGCGTTATCTGCCGAAGTTCTTGAATTGTATCTAAATTCTAAATCATAGTCTCTAGATTTTATTATCGCTTTGTTTTTCTTTTGTCCACCTTTTTCATTTGAAAAATCTATACTTTCAGCGTAAATAGCAGCACCTTCACTTACTACTGTCATAGGATTTACGTCAAAATTTGTAGGTATACCTAATTGAGAAGAAACTCTATCTCTTAAAGGTTTGTAATTTGAAGGACCACCAACAAAAACAATATGACTAATATCTTCTGGCTTTAAACTAGAATTAGCAATTACTTCTCTTGTTTTTTCTATTGTTTCATCTATTTTAGGAAAAATAAGTTTGTTGTATTCCTCTCTTGAAATAGAAACGTCAATATAAATTTCTTTGCCTTCTTCATCGGTGCAATTTATGTAGTTTTCATCAAGCGTAACGGTTGCTGTTTCCTTAGAAGATAATTCTATTTTTGCCTTTTCGGTTGCCCAAATTGCAATTCTTAAAAGAGCACTATATTTAGGATTCGTTCTCAAATCTAAAGGCAAAGAGAAGTTGTTATACAACCATTCAATAACAATGTTATCAAATAACAATTTATCAAAATCACGACCACCACAGAAAGCAATACCATCGTTAGTCAATAGATTTACGTTATTGTTTGTTCTTTCTGCTATAGAAACGTCAAACGTTCCACCACCAAAATCGTAAACTATAAACAGACCATTTATTTTTTTAAGCTTAGCTATACTCATAATTGCCGCTACAGGCTCTTGGATAAGTGCAACCTTATTAATTCCAGCATTATAAGCCGCCTGTTTTGTTGCATCTTTTTGCATTTGATTAAATGAAGCAGGGACTGTGATTACAGTAGCAGTATTTTCATCATTACGTATATCTTCAGGCAAATAGCTATAAAGGGTTCTTAAAATTTCAGTAGAGCATTCTTCTGGTGTCATTTCTAAGTTGTTATATGCAAAACGGATTTTTGTGCTTGTTCCCATTAATCTTTTGAATAATTTTGCGGCGTTACTTGGGTCTCTTGGTTCATTGTTATAAGCACTTTGACCATAAACCTTGCCACCTCTTTTATTAATATAAATAACACTTGGCGTAACGTCGTTTTGTTCTGGGCTTTTCCATATTCTTACTTCTTTACCATCAAATGAAGTGATTGCACTATTGGTTGTTCCTAAATCAATTCCTATAAACATATTAATTTTCTCCTTCTACTTTCTCTAAGATTGCTGTTCCACTTTTAACTATAGAACCATTTGTGGTAGAAATAATAAGGGGTTCTATCATCTGTTTTATTATTAAGGTGTCGTTTTTGTCAAAGTCTTCAATGTTTAATGGATTTATTGATAAGCCTTCATCAAATTTTTTACCTTCTAAATCTACAATTTTCAAATTGCTTTTAGCCATTATTTCTTGTATTTTTTCAACGTGAAATCTATAGGTTGATTGATATTTTTGCATATCATCAGGCATAAGTTTTGACATCATAGATAGGCAAGACCTTAAAAATCTGTATTCTTCTACAATCAAATCTAAAATTATGTCGTTGCTTAAATGTTCTTTGAAATGTTTCTTGCTCATTTTATTTCTCCTTTATTGCTTTTTGAATGGTCATAATAACAACCACCACCTGCAATTTTTACAACAGGCAAGCCAAACTCTATAATATAATCAACGTTCCTTCCTATTGTTTTTCTATCACAAGGAATGCCCATTGAATTAAGCACTTTTGTCATATTTGTTAAAGTAATGGGTTTTTCTTTTGAAGAACCTACATATAACATTTTCAAGACGTATAAAATAATAGTTTTTTTAGCAATCTTTTTCATTCGCTTCTCCTTAAGTATAATTTGTGCCTCTATATATATTATACCATTTCAATTTGGTCAAAACTTTCTCAACCTATATAAACTTATAAAATATTAAAATATATTTTTTTGGCTTGTCCAACTTTTGGCAAGAACAAGATGATATAATAAATATAGGAGCTATAATCAGCAAATAAAAAAAGTGTGCCCCAATCAAGAGACACACCCCGAAAAAGTACATCTCTTGTTGCTACACAACTTTTCAATAACAGGAAAAGACGAGAGTACAATTTTCGCTGATTATACTCCTGTTATTATAAATTAAGTTGTGTAGCGTATTTATTTTAGCACTTTTGAAGGAAAAAATCAATCTCTTTTAGTATACTGCAGTACTTAATGTATCAATTACTCATAAATACTTCTATATCGCTTTTGAATAAATTTTAACATATCGTAAGAAGTGCTAATTGCTCTATTTATTACGCTTGCAATTTCGGGATAACTCATACCATTCATACGGCATTCCAACGCTAATGCTTGTGTTTCGTTTAAGTTAAGGTTTTTAATTATTCTATCTACATTAGAATAATCATTATTATTTTCTACGGGTATTTCTACGATAGGCGTATTTCTCTCAATTAAAACGTCTAAAGATATTTCTGTTTTTGCACTACGTGATTGTCTGTTTATAAGTTTATTCATACAACGAATTGCTTGCATTTCTATTGTAATTTTCCTACCTTTCTTGTCTATATGATGAACGTCAGATAATTTTTTACCAAAGTGTTTGCATAAAAACAAAGTGCATTCTTGAACTAAGTCGTAAGAGTCAGAAATTTGGTAATTAGGTTCGCTTTTGTAATAAAAATCTTTCAACAGGTTGTTTCGCATAGTAATCATAGGCGCACCTATATATCCAATTAAAAACTTAATTTCTTGGATGGTGATTAACTCGCTCATAACTTGAACGTTTTGTGGTGAAATTGTTTCTTTTAAGATGTTAAAATCCCTTTTCTTCATTTGGTATATACCTCCGATTTTTCTATTACCCTTTTGGGCAGGGGCAGAAGTGCATAGAAAAATTTAGTAGTTATATCCATTGAAAGCATTTTGCCAAAAGCAAACGCCAACAAAGGAAAAAGTTTTGTAAAATAAAAAAAGACCTTAAAATTAAGGTCAAAAGTTTTTCCGAAGTAGTTTACTTTTGGATTTTTCTATGCGACAATAGCCACAACCGAAAGGGAAAATCGGAGATAATTATTATAAATATAGGAAAATACCGAACTGAACTTACTTGTTCAATTCGGTATTTCTTTGTTTTAACATTTTGCGAAACTTATATTATTTCAATTATTTCGCTAGTTTCAAATTTTATTGCCCTTA
>SVHO01000049.1 GCA_015055725.1 Clostridiales bacterium
GTGACACCAACTGAAATTATGCAAGCGATTGCACTTGGCATAAATATCGTTAAATTTTTCCCTGCAAACGTTTATGGTGGGTTGAAAGCTCTTAAGGCGCTTTCAGCACCATTTCCACAAATCAAGTTTATTCCAACGGGTGGTGTTGATTTAACAAATCTTGATGAATTTTTAGCGTTTGAAAAAGTTTACGCTGTTGGCGGAAGTTTTATGATGAAAGGCGACGTTATTGATAATTGCAAAAAAATTAACGCAATCGTTAATAAATAATCTAAAAAAACTTAGGAGATTTTTATAATGAAAAAAGTTGTGACTTTTGGTGAATTGATGTTAAGACTTGCACCTGAAGGATACTTGAGATTTCTTCAAAGCGAAAAATATCAAGCAACCTTTGGTGGTGCAGAAGCAAACGTTGCGGTTAGCCTTGCAAATTATGGCTTAGACGCATGTTTCGTAAGTAAACTTCCCGACCATGAAATAGGGCAAAGTGCAATCAACTCTTTAAGAAAATTCGGCGTTGACACTTCTAAAGTTGTTCGCGGTGGCGATAGGGTTGGTGTATATTACTGTGAAAAGGGCGCAAGCCAACGTCCAAGCAAAGTTATTTATGATAGGGCAAACAGTTCAATCGCAACTGCTAAACCTGAAGACTTTAATTGGGCTGAAATTTTTGACGGTGTTTGTTGGTTTCACTTTACAGGTATAACCCCAGCACTTTCAGATTCGGTTGCTGAAATCACTTTGCAAGCTTTAAAAGAAGCAAAAAAGAGAAATATAACCGTTTCTTGCGACCTTAACTTCCGTAAAAAACTTTGGAGCAAAGAAAAAGCGGGCAAAGTTATGGGTGAACTTTGCCACTACGTTGATTATTGCATCGCAAACGAAGAAGATGCTAAAGACGTGTTTGGCATTGAAGCAGATAACACTGATATTTATAGCGGAAAACTTAATAGAGACGGATACATTTCAGTTGCTAAAAAACTTACTGATAGATTTGGCTTTAAAGGTGTTGCTATTACCTTGCGTGAAAGCCTTTCTGCTAACGATAACAATTGGAGCGGTATGCTTTATACTGATGGAAGCGCAGTATTTTCTAAAAAATACGCAATGCATATTGTTGATAGAGTTGGCGGTGGCGATAGTTTTGGCGGTGGACTTATTTATTCACTTATTAACGGATATGATGCTCAAAAGGCAATTGAATTTGCAATTGCTGCAAGTTGCTTAAAGCATAGTGTTGAAGGTGACTATAATATGGTTTCTATTAAAGAAGTTGAAACGCTTGCCGGTGGTGACGCAAGTGGTCGCGTTCAAAGATAATTGAGTAAAAATTTTTAGAAAAAAAGGTTTTGACAAACTGTCAAAACCTTTTTTGCTTTTAATCATCTTGTTTTTTTATAGTTTAGAGGGGATAAACCAACTTCTTTTTTGAATATCAATCCAAAGTAATTCGCTGATGAATAGCCACATTCGGTTGCAACGTCTTCAACAGACCTGTTCTCGTCGCGAAGAAGTGATTTAGCTTTTGCTAAGCGCAATCTTGAAACGTAATCCATAATAGAACAATGCATAACGCTTTTGAACTTTTTGCAAAGTGAAACTTTCGATAAATAAAACTTATCGCACAATAGTTTTAATGATAGTGGCTGATTGAAATTAGTGTTGATGTAAGATAAAATTTTTAACACTTCAGGTGAAACGTTTTTTGGTTGGTGTGCCGTGCTTGAAGCCGAAATAGGCATAACTTCGTGAGCGGATAAAATAAAAATAATCGTTTGAGCTATTGATAAAAGACAATCAGTTTTGTTTTTCACAGGGCTAAATTGAAGTTTAGCGCCTTCAGAAAGTAAGTGAGATATCGTTTCAAAACTTTTATTATCGATTTTTACTGCGATGTGGTTTGAAATTTTAAGTAAAAAATCGTTTAAATAATCAGGCAAAAGCGTGGGGGAAACATTAATGTTTACTCGTTTATATGGTCCACCTTCCGTTTTGTGCACGCGATAGGGGGGAACAACAACTAACGTACTTGAACCGACCTTAAACATTTTATTTTCAACAAAAAATTCTCTTTCGCCGTCAAGTAAAAAATACAATTCGTAAAAATCGTGGCTATGTGGTTCGGTCATAGCGTGCATTTGGTCAACTGCAACTTCTTCAAATTCAAAAAAATCCATAAATCCCTTTACTAAATATGTAATTATGCTATTATTTTATACTATTTTATATTGAAAAGCAAGTGAATTTATGTTAAAATTAAAACAAAAAGATTTGCGGTATTTTTCCGCTTGAGAAGGAGTGTTTTATGATTAAAATCGTACAATTCGGTGAAGGCAATTTTTTACGCACGTTCGTTGACCTTTATTTTGATACGCTCAACAAAGAAGGTGGCGATTATAAAGTTAATATTGTTAAGCCTATTACTTTTGGAACTCTTGATAAGTTTAAAGCTCAAAATAATAAGTATCATATTGTTTTGCGCGGTGTTGCTGGTGGAAAGCCCGTTGAAGACGTGTATAAGGTTGACGTGCTTGAAAACGTTATCGATCCGTTTAGTGATACTAATCTTTATTACGAGCTCGCCAAAGATGACCAATTAAAAATAATCGTTTCAAATACAACTGAAGCGGGTATTTGTTTTAACGCAAACGACAAAATTGACGACTTTGAAGGTATAACTTATCCTGCAAAATTGACTAAATTTTTGTTTGAAAGATTTAACGCTGGCAAAGAAGGTGTTTACCTTTTACCAGTTGAACTTATCGATAACAATGCAGATGAACTTAAAAAATGTGTAGATAAATACATTGAATTGTGGGGATTATCTAATCAATTCAAAAAGTGGAACGACGAGCAAAACTTTTATTGCAACACTTTGGTTGACCGAATTGTTTCTGGTTATCCTAAAACTCCTGAAGATATTGCTAAAGTTGAAAACTTAATTGGCGAAAGTGATAAGTTAGTTTCTATAGGTGAACCCTTTGGTCTTTGGGCTGTTGAGAAAAAAGGAGATATAGCAAAATACGTTAAAGAAGGCGTTCATAACATTGAAGTTGTGCTTACCGAGGATATAAAATATTATAAAAAACGTAAAGTTCGTGTTCTTAACGGAAGTCATACTAATATTGTTCCCGTTGGTTTATGGAGTGGGGCAGTGACAGTTTACGATTGCATGGTTGATGAAAAACTTTCAAAATTCGTTCAAGATACTTTAACTGAAGAAATTGTCCCTTACGTTTCTGACGATATAAAGGCAACAACCGTTTTTGCTGATAGCATAACTGAAAGGTTTTTAAACCCGTATTTGAACCACTTGTTAACGAGCATAAGTCTAAACAGTATTTCTAAGTGGCGCGCAAGAGATTTGCCAAGTTTTAAAGATTATTATAACGACCACGGCGCAATTCCAACACGTTTAACTATAGGTTTCTCATATTTAATGGCTATTTATTCAAATATCGTTAAGATTGGGGATAAATATATGGTTAAGTTGCCGTCGAGAGAAATTGAAATTCTTGACGACAAGCCTTATCTAGAATATTTTGCTAATAAAAATTCTATTGTTGACTTTATGAAAGACGTTTCAGTTTGGGGTGAGGACCTTACGAACTATAACGGCTTTGCAAACACCGTTATTGAAAACGTTGAAAAAATAAATAAAGGAATAAGTTTAATTTAATTATGCAAAACAAAGTAATAATTAACCCTTTAGATAACGTTGGCGTTTGCCTTACTGCATGCGGTGATATTCCAGCAGGGCATAAATACGCTTTAAAAGATATTAAAAAAGGTGAATTTGTCATAAAATACGGACAAGTTATTGGTAGAGCTAGTTGTGATATTAAAATGAACGAGTGGGTGCATACTCATAACGTCAAATCACACTTAGATGAAACGCCCGTTTACGAATATAATTTTAAGGCTCAAACTATGCCCAAAAATGAAGGCACGTTCAAGGGCTTTAAACGTAAATTTGGGAACGCTGGCATTAGAAATGAAATCTATATTATACCTACGGTTGGTTGCGTAAACAACGTGTGTTTAAGGTTAGAAAAAGACGCTCAAAAATATATCAAAGGTAGTATCGACGGGGTTTATGCCTTGACGCATCAATTTGGTTGCAGTCAACTAGGAGAGGATAACCAAAATATCAAAAATTTATTGTGTTCGATTGCATTAAACCCTAATGCTAGCGCAGTTTTATTCGTTGGGCTTGGGTGCGAAAATAACGGTCTTGACGGTATAAAGGAGATTTTACAACCTTTAGGGCGCAATATTGAATTCTTTAATTGTCAAGAAGTTGATAACGAGCATGAATACGGTATGTCAATTATTAAAAAATTTATTGACGAAAATTGTGATTTGATAAGAGAAGACGTTTCGCTTAGTGAACTTTGCATTGGCCTTAAATGTGGCGGAAGTGACGGCTATTCTGGTTTGACTGCTAATCCATTAGTTGGCAAAATAACCGATAAATTAGTTTCTTTTGGTGGTAGCGCAATTTTAACTGAAGTTCCTGAAATGTTCGGTGCTGAACAACTGCTTATGAACAAGTGCGAAAACGAGCAAGTTTTTAACGATTACCGCAAAATGATTGAAGATTTTAAAGATTTTTATACAAAAAACGGTTTCCCCGTGTATGAAAATCCAAGCCCAGGGAACAAGAAGGGTGGAATTACTACCTTGGAAGAAAAGTCACTTGGTTGTGTTGAAAAAGCGGGTAGCACGAAAATAGTTGACGTATTATCATACGGAGAAATTGTAAAGAAAAGCGGTGTTAGTGCGCTTAACGCACCTGGCAACGATTTAATAGCTTCAACCGCACTTGCTGCTTCTGGTTGTCAAGTGGTTTTATTTACAACGGGTAGGGGAACTCCATTTTCAACTTTCGTCCCAACTATGAAGATTTCAACAAACGATAATCTTGCTGGGTTTAAAGATAATTGGATTGACTTTAATGCTTATAGCATGGATGAAGAAGGTTTGTTCGATTTGTTGATTAAAACGGTTAATGGTGAATATATTTGTAAGAGTGAAGACGTTCGTGAAATTGCTTTTTACAAAACGGGTGTCACTTTATAACAAAAAACTTTTGAATATTTATAAAAACAACGGTTTATGCTTTTTGTGCATAGCCGTTGTTTTTTGTTTGTAAATAGTTTAGATATATGAAATAATATATTAAATAAAAATAATGACGCTTTGTTGTTGCATAATTTTAAAAAATGTAGTAAAATAACTATGTTTACGGAAATTGCTAAACGATTAAAGCGTTTTCACTAACGCTAAACAATATCGCTAGTGTTGCGTTTCTAAATATTATTTGGTAGGTTTAAGATGATTTGGTCTAAGGAAGAAACTTTATCAAGAGCTGAAATTGAAAAAATTCAACTTGAAAGGCTTCAAGAAACTGTAAGCAGAGTGTATGAAAAAGTTGCATCATATAGAGCGAAAATGGATGCAGTTGGCGTAAAACCGCAAGATATTAAGTCGCTTAGCGACCTTGCGAAATTGCCGTTTGTCACAAAACAAGATATGCGTGATAATTATCCTTTCGGCTTATTTACTGTTCCTAAAAGTGAACTCGTTAGAATTCACGCTTCAAGTGGAACTACTGGCAAACCGACCGTCGTTGGATATACTGAAAACGACTTAAAGACGTGGACTGAATGCGTTTCACGTATTGCGTGCATGGGTGGTGCGTCTAGGGAAGACGTTGCGCAAATTTGTTTTGGATACGGCATGTTTACGGGTGCTTTGGGCTACATTACGGATTGGAAAAT
>SVHO01000012.1 GCA_015055725.1 Clostridiales bacterium
AGATAACATTTCTGCGCAGAGGCGTAATCGGCGTATCGAAGGTAGGATACGTGTAAAGTGGCGACATTTTACGCATCACATCACTTTTCTTAACTCGTTTACGCACCGTTTGCGCGGTCTTTCGCAACGAAAGACAAACCCGAATTTGTTTCGGGTTTGTCTTTTGTTTTGTGTAGAAACGAGATTTTATTTTGGTTCTTTGGTTCGGCTTTGCCAACGTAGCGTTAGCGTAGTTGTATCCCTCGCTCTCCGCCAAACATAACCTAATCCGAGCTAAAATCGGTTTAGGTTTTTTCTTTTATATAAAAATTTATAAATTTTTTAATATGACAAATGTTGTCATATATACATACTAAAATCTAAGTAGAAAAGCAAAGGGACGAAATAATTATGATAAATCTATAAATTATGTAGTCGATTGTGTATTAAAGAAGAAAAGGAGTTAATTATGGATGTTTTAATCTGGAAAGAAATTGAACAAGATTTTGAAACTGCGAAAAAAAATCTTTGGTGTCCTAAAGGCGTTGAGACGTGGCATAGGGAAGAAGAGATTGGAAACTATTATTTATTAAAAGCGTATTTAAATGCTAAAAAAGAAGAGGTAAAGGATAATTTACTATTTGCTAGGATACTTATGTCAATGTATTGGGTAAATACACATATACAAAGTGAGTGGTATTTGCTTAAAACATTTATCAAGCCAGCTTTAGATAGCTATAACAAAGCAATTAAATTAGGTGAAAAACCAACTGAAGAAGAATTAAAAAGAGTAAATAGGATTTATGACGAATTGCAATATAATATGATGAAATATAGGCAAGATGACTGTGATTTAATAGCTTTAATTGATGGGTTAAGTGATATACCTGAATTCTATTTTCATGATTCAGAAGTTCATAGTTTTTGCGTAAACGGAGATAATGCAACAATGCTTTTGGAATTTGAAGGCGTTTTTGTTGAGTTTACCTTTTATGGCGTTCTAGAATTTAATACTAATATAGATATCAACAATCAATACGTGTGTGATTATTATTGCTTTCAAACATATTATGCTAAAGAACTTCTAATTTTTATCTTAAACTGTGGGTATACAATTTATTGTAAAAAAATAAAAGCAAAAAGAGTTGATAAATTAGATTAATATGAAATTTAAATATAGGGAAATGTCTTTAACATTATAAAATTTATTTTTGCGAGCGAATTTGATAATTAAAATTGTTTGCCTTTAATTT
Source organism: Clostridiales bacterium (assembly GCA_015055725.1). Classification (GTDB taxonomy): domain Bacteria; phylum Bacillota; class Clostridia; order Christensenellales; family Borkfalkiaceae; genus UBA1259. The sequence goes on from SVHO01000012.1 coordinate 1,233, forward strand.
AAAACTTTTTTATGAATTGGATTTTTTTATTGATTTTCTTTCTATAATCGTGTAATATATAATATATAAAAAGTTAAATTTTAGTGGGTGGTTTTATGATGAATTTGGAAAGCTTAAAGCAGTTACTTTCTGATTTGTGTTTCCCTGAAAAAGCAAAGCAAAATGTAATATCATATTATAATAAAATAAATGAGTGTTGCTCTAAAGATTTAGAAGAAATTATATCGAAATACGAGCAAAACTATGATATGCCGTGGAGCGAATTTGAAGTAATTTTTGCAAAAATGAAAGAAATCGCTAAAAAAACTGGTTTACACGAATTTAGTGTGGGGTTAGTATATTATTTATTGCTTTCAGAACCGCTTAAGCAAGTGTATATTAAAAAAGGCGTTTCTCTTGATATTTGGAAAACGTCTGTAATGGATTTGAAATATAAATTAGATGAAGCCGAAATTATGAACGGTGTTTGTGGTGTTATTAAATTTAGTTGGCCCGTTCAATTTTTTAGGTTTGAAAAATTCGGAATAGGTAAATTGCAATTTGAAGTAATTCCTTTTAGGCACGAATTTAATCTTAACGGAATTGAACTTAAACCAAATAGCAAGGTAATTAACGTTCATATTCCTAAAACAGGAGAGCCACTTGATAGAGAAAGTATGCTTGATGCATATAAGCGGGCAAAAGAGTTTTTTGCTAACGTTAAGTACGGTGATAAAACGGTGTTCGTTTGTGAAAGTTGGATGCTATCCGAAAAAAACAAGCAAATTTTTAAGCCTGAAAGTAATTTGTTTAAGTTTATTAATGATTATACAATTGTTGAAAGCGGGGATTATTCTGATTACCAAGAAACGTGGCGAATTTTTGATACGACGGATTTGTCAGATTTAGAAAAATTGCCCCAAAAAACTTCCGTTCAACGTGCTTATTTAGATATTATGAGAAAAGGAGAAAAGACGGGGTGGGCTTACGGGGCGTTTGTTTTTTAACTTTAATTGCCTTATTCTATTTTTGATTTTTATTAAGGGCAAATATTCATGCCATTTGTGTCTTCTTATTGGCATTATTGGGTGAGATTTGTCGTTGAAAACCAAAACCAAAGCTGGTGAAATTTTGTTGTGACGAGCAGTAAAATAGTATTTTAAAAGTTTTCCGTTCTCAATCAACTTTTTTGCCGTATTATGATAATTAAAATACTTTTTTCCCATACAATAAGTATTGTTCAGTTTAATTTTATAATTCATTTTGAACTTAAAGGAGTAGTATGAAAATTTGTGTGTATGGCGCGGCGTCACCAACTATTGATGCTGAGTTTTTTTCTAAAACTGAAATGCTGGGTGAAAAAATGGCTTTACGTGGCCATTCGCTTGTTTTTGGCGGAGGTGCTTGTGGTTTAATGGGTGCAGTTGCTAAAGGTGTAAAAAACAAAAACGGCAGTATTTTAGGGGTTATTCCCAAGTTTTTTGATGAGCATGAAATTGAAGTTGTTTGTAATTTTTGTGATAAACTAATTAAACCCCAAACTATGAGAGAAAGAAAGCAAATTATGGAAGATAATTCTGATGCTTTTATAGTCACACCTGGCGGCATTGGCACGTTTGAAGAATTTTTCGAAATTTTGACGCTTAAACAACTGTGCAGACATAATAAGCCTATTGCAATTTTTAATATTAACGGATATTATGATGAAATAATCGTTGCTCTTAAAAAAGCGGTTGAAAAAAATTTTGTTCGCAATGAATGCCTATCTCTATTTAAGGTTTTTGATGATGCTGATATATTGCTTGACTATATTGAAGCGCCCGTGACGGATATAAAAAGCGTTAAAGAACTTAAAAACGGATAATTTTTTTCAAGTCTGCAATCGGCGAAGACGGTTGCGCAATAGGTAAAAAATAAAATAAAAAATCCCAACCACTTTTGTGATTAGGATTTGGCAGGGGAGACGCGACTCGGGCGAAGCCCTGCGCAGTGAAACGGAGCAGTCAGCAATCGGCGGAGACGGTTGCGTGAAGGATTATTAAAAATAAAAAATCCCAACCACGTTTGTGATTGAGATTTTGGCAGGGGAGACGCGACTCGAACACGCAACCGGCGGTTTTGGAGACCGCTGCTCTACCAATTGAGCCACTCCCCTAAGAGCATTATTGATTATATAATAAAACTAAATTTTAGTCAATCAAAATTGACAACAAAAGGTGAAAAATGGAAAAGAAATTTAAATTAGGCGTAATTGGCGCGGGGTTTATGGCAACTGCAATAATAAAAGGTGCTTTGAAGGCGTCAATTTTGTCGCCAGAAGACGTTATCGTTAGTGACCCAAATGAGATATCGCTTGATAAAATGGCTAAAAACGGAGTTTGTGTCACTCAATCTAATTTAGAAGTTGCGTCTAATTCAGAATTTGTTTTATTTGCAATTAAACCACAAAATTTAAGTCAGGTTTTAGAAAGTATTAAAAGTGCGCATGATTGCAAATTTATATCAATTATGGCAGGGGTGCGAAAAGAAAAAATTAAAAATTACTTCCCTTTAACAAAAATTGCAAGATGTATGCCTAATACGCCGTGCGCTATCGGTAGTGGCGCGGTAGGGCTTGACGTTTCCGATTTTAGTGACGATGAAGATATTCAATTTATAGTTAAGTTATTTGACTCACTTGCCTCAGTAGTTATGGTTAATGAAGATAAGTTGAACGCTGTGACAGGGGTTAGTGGAAGTGCTCCTGCGTATTTTTACCTATTCCTAAAAGGAATTATTGATGCAGGTGTTCAAAATGGCTTAACCGAAGAACAAGCAAAGGTCTTAGCAACGTCCACAATGATTGGCGCGGGTAAAATGGTGTTAAATAATGATGATAAAAGCCTTGACGAACTTATAAATGCCGTGTGTAGCAAAGGTGGGACAACTATTGAAGCGGTTAAGGTTTATGAAAATGAAAGATTAAGTAATATTACGCTTAACGCAATTAACGCTTGTGTTAAAAGGGCAACGGAATTAGAAAAACTATGAAAAAACTGATTGATTTATACACTGATGGTGCTTGCAGTGGCAATCCGGGTGACGGTGGGTATTGCGCTATATTGCTACACAACGACCTTAAAAAAATAGTTAGTGGTTATGAGCCTGAGACGACTAATAATAGAATGGAGCTTAAAGCAGTTATTGAAGGTCTTAAATGTTTGAAATTTTCATGTAAAGTAAACGTTTACAGTGATTCTCAATACGTTGTTGACGCCTTTAATCGCGGGTGGTTTGATACTTGGCTTACAAATGGTTGGAAAACTGCAGATAAAAAACCAGTTAAAAACGTTGACTTGTGGCAAGATTTATATGTGGAAATGCAAAAACACGACGTGTCGTTTATAAAAGTGCCTGGTCATGCTGATAATGAGTATAACAACGAATGCGATAAAATTGCCGTTGCTGAATATAAAAAGCATCAAAAATAAGTTTAATTATATATTTTTTGGATAAGTTTGCTTTTTAAATAATATAATAATATTATGAATAAAAGTGATAAGGTGACGTTAATAAAAGAGATTTTTTATATAGCCCTAATTGCAATGCTCGGTTGCGTTGGGGTTATTTTTTGTGTTTTATATATAGAAACTTTTGAAAGCGGGGTGCTCTTTTATTATTCTAACCTTTTAAAAAGTATTTCTGTTGGGTTGGTTTCAGCGTTAACCATTACAACGCTTTTGCTTGTTAAAAAAGAAAAATCTTTCGTTTTTAAATTATTCTTTTTATTGTGTATACTTATTGCTAGTGTGTCGTCTGGGCTATATTTATTAAAAATTAGCGGTTTCTTAAATAGATTTCGTAGCATAAACGAATTTAGAGAATTCGTCAGTTCGTTTGGTGCTTACGGGGTTATAATTTTTATTGTCATACAGTTTTTACAAGTTGTTGTGTTGCCTATACCTGCATTTATCACTGTTGGTGCAGGAGTTTTGCTTTTTGGCGCTTTTTACGGAGCGTTATATAGTTGTGTTGGAATTATATTAGGCTCGATAGTTGCTTATTTTATAGGCAGGATTTTTGGTTTTAAGGTGGCAAAGTGGTTGGTTGGGGAAGAATCATTAAAAAAGGGGATTGAAACTATTAAAGGCAAAGATAGGCTAATTTTAACTTTTATGTTTCTTTTTCCATTTTTCCCAGATGACCTTTTGTGCTTTGTTGCCGGGTTAACGAGTGTCACTCCATTATTTTTTGTTGTTATGATTTTCATAACGAGAATTATTTCAGTTTTTGCATCCTCATACTCTATGAATAACAGTATAATTCCTTACGATACGTGGTGGGGTATCTTACTTTGGATTCTATTTTTTGCCCTTACAATCCTAATAACAATTCTAATTTATAAAAAAGGAAGTGTGTTAGAAGAAAAATTTTCAAAAAAGAAAAATAAAGATAATCACTTATAAAAATTAATATAATTATGTCACACATAAAGATTTGAAAAATGATTTAGGAGGCTCTTTTTGTTTTAAAATCACTAAAGTGATTGCAAAAAGTGTTTAAAAATGTTATTATTAATAAGTATTTAAAACTTAGGAGTGTTGCGACTGATATGCGCAAGGTTGTTGTAATTGGAGGCGGTGCATCGGGGCTTTTTGCTTCATACGCGTCTGCTTGCAAGGGTAATCAAACTATTTTGCTTGAAAAAAACGAAAAGTTAGGTAAAAAAATTTATATTACTGGTAAAGGCAGGTGTAATCTAACTTCATCAGTTTCCATTGAAGAATTTTTTAACAACGTTGTTTCTAATCCTAAGTTTTTATATAGCGCAATTAATAATCTTTCTCCAAAAGATACAATGTTGTTGTTTGAAAATAACGGACTAAAACTTAAAATTGAACGTGGAAATAGAGTTTTTCCACTTAGTGATAAGGCGAGTGACGTCACTAAAACAATGGAAAGGTTGATTGTTTCTAATGGGGTTGACGTTAGGTTAAATACAACTGTTAACGATATTTTAATTGAAGATGGTTGCGTTAAGGGTGTGAATACTGATAAAGGTAAAATTAGTTGCGATAGCGTTATTATTTGCACTGGTGGTATTTCTTATCCGCTCACAGGAAGTACGGGAGATGGGTATAGATTTGCTAAGGAGTTAGGTCACTCTATAACGGATATTAAACCTGCTTTAGTTGGTATTGAATTAGTTGGTAATGATTTCTTACAAATGCAAGGTTTGGCGTTAAAAAACGTTAAATTAACTGCAAAGCATAATAATAAAAGCGTATACGAAGACTTTGGTGAGTTGCTGTTTACGCATTTTGGGATTTCTGGACCAATCGTTCTATCTTGTTCATCAAAGATAAATAAATTAAACGTTAGTGACGTTGAGTTGTTTATAGATTTAAAACCTGCGCTTGACGAACAGACTTTAGATAAACGCTTACTTAGAGAGTTTGCAGAAAATAACGTTAAAAACTTATCTAACGTTATGCGTTCGTTATTGCCAAGTTCTTTGATAAATTGCGTTATGCGACAAGCTAGGTTATACCGTGATAAAAAATGTTGTGAAATAACGGCAGTGGAAAGAAGAAATCTATTATTTGCGATTAAAAGTTTATCGTTTAGAGTTAGCAAATTGAGACCAGTTAAGGAAGCAATTATTACTTCTGGCGGTGTAAACGTTAAAGAAATTAGCCCTAAAACTATGGAAAGTAAGCTAATTAAAGGCTTGTTTTTTGCAGGTGAAGTGCTTGACGTTGATGCCTTTACTGGTGGATTTAATTTGCAGTTAGCATTTTCAACAGGTTATACCGCAGGGTTAAATAGTTGATTTTTGGCACGCGCAGGGTTCTTTTTGTTTTTTTAATCAATTTGCGTGTTTATTATAAAAAATAAAGGAGATACTTTATGAAAAACATCATTAAAATCGCTCTGGACGGTCCGTCAGGGAGTGGTAAAAGCACTATAGCAAAAAAAATCTCGGCAAAATTAAATATTTTATACTTAGATACGGGGGCTATGTATAGGGCAACGGCTTTAAAGGCATTAGCACTTGGTATTGACACTTTTGATGAAAAAGGTGTTTCAACGTTTATCAATGATATTGATTTACAAATTAAATACGTTGACGGTACGCAGCGCACTATTCTCGATGGAGTTGACGTCTCTGAAAAGATAAGAGAACCACACGTTTCAATGGCTGCATCAAATATTTCAAGCCTTAAATGTGTTAGACTTAAAATGGTTGATATGCAAAGAAAGATTGCATCGCAAATGTCTTGCGTTCTTGATGGTAGAGATATTGGTTCATACGTCTTGCCAAACGCTGATTTTAAGTTCTATATTACAGCAAGTGTTGACGTAAGGGCGGATAGGCGTTTTAAAGAACTAACATTGAAAGGGCATAAAGTTGATTATGCAGAGCTAAAGAAAGAAATCGAACAGCGCGATTATAACGATAAAACACGCGAATTTTCACCTTTGGTGAAAGCTGAAAACGCAATTGAAATCGATACTTCGTTTATGACTATCGACCAAGTTATTGGAAAAGTTTTATCATATATCGAATAATAAAGGAATTTTATGAACTTTTTTCACAAAACAGCATTATTTTGTTTTAATTTAGTATATCCATATAAAATATTTGGAAAAGAAAATATTCCCGAAGGAGGCGCACTTTTTGTGTGCAACCACTTTTCTGCTATTGATTGTGGTTTTGTTGCAGATGCTTATAGTAAAGACGTTTATTTTTTAGCAAAAAAAGAACTTTTTAAGAATAAATTTATCGGTGGTATCATTAAAAGTTTCGGTGCTATTCCAATAGATAGAGAAAAAGCGGACGTTAAAGCAATGGTTTCAGCGATAAAAGTGCTAAAAGAAGGGCATAAGTTAGTTGTTTTCCCTGAGGGAACGAGGAATAAAACAGGTACTAGCGAGTTGCAAGAAATTAAAGGCGGTTCAGCAGTTTTTGCTGTTAAAGCTAAGTGCCCGATAGTTCCAATGATGCTCTTAAAAAAAGCAAGACCGTTTTCTGTGACTAAACTTATAATTGGCGAACCATTTTATTTGGATGAGTTCTATAATAAAAAAATTACGCCCGAAGTTGTTGAAGAAATGGATAAAATAGTCGCAACAAAAATGAAAGAACAGCATGCAATTCTAAAAGAATTAACTGCTAGGAAAAAGAAAAAAGCGTTAAAAGAAAGTCAAAAATGAAAGTTTTAGTTGGAAAACATAGTGGTTTTTGTTTTGGCGTTAAAAGAGCGGTTGAGCAGGCGCAAAAACTACACGGCGACGGCAATTACGTTTTAGGCGAAATTATACATAACGAATCTGTTATTGAAAAACTTGAGCGTTCGGGTGTTAAAACCATAACGAGCCTAGACGACGTAAAATTAAGGCAAGGCGATAACTTGCTAATTCGTACGCATGGCGAAAGTGAAGATACGTTTATTAAAGCAAACGAGTTGGGGGTAAACGTTATAGATTGCACGTGTCCGTTTGTTAAAGAGATTCACCAAATCGTGCAAAAATATTGTAAGCTTGGTTATACGATTGCAGTTATTGGCGATGAAAATCATCCTGAAATTAAGGGCATAGTAGGATGGTGTGGCGGAAAAGCAATTGTCACGCAGTCATCAGAAGAACTTTCCAGTATTAACACCGATAAGTTGTGCGTTGTTGTTCAAACGACCTATCCTGAAGAAAAATTTGATAAAATAATTAAAAATTTTAATCGTAGCAAGGTGAAAACAGTTGATATTTTCAAAACAATTTGTTATACTACAAAAAAGCGACAAAAAGAAGCCGAATTTTTAGCATTATTGTGTGACGCCGTCTTGGTTTTGGGCGGTGCAAAAAGCAATAATACAGATAAATTGTTTGATATTTGCGCTAAGGTTTGCAAAAACGTTTTTAGGCTTATTAATCCCGTCGATTTTGATTATGAAAAAATAAAAAGTTTTAATAAAGTAGGAATTGTCATGGGGGCTTCAACGCCTATCGAACAATTTCAGGAGGTTATCTCAAACATGGAGAACATTACAGAAGAAATCATCACCACCGAAACGGTAGAAACCCAACCTGTTCAAGAACCGGTTAAAGAAGTAAGCGAAGTTTCAGTTAAGTCTGAAATGGAAAAAGCATTTAACAATATCAAGCCCGATAGAAATTTAAACGTTGGGCAAATTGTGACTGCGATTATCACTTCTGCTACCGATAGCGGTCTTACGTTGTCTATCAAAAATTCTAAAAGAGATGATTTATCGCTTCCCAAAGATGAAATCATGGGTGAATATAGCAAAGAAGAATATGCTAAGAAAGTCGGTGAAAAAATACGCGTTATGGTAATTGCTAAGCAACCTATCGTATTTTCTGAAAAAGCAATGGAAAGTGTTCTCAAAGAAGAAGCTGAAATTGAAGAAATCAAAAACGGCAAAATTTTTGAAGCCGTTATTAAATCAACTAACAAAGGTGGTTTAATCGGTGAATACGGCAGGTATAGCGTTTTCGTTCCTGCATCACAAATTAGAATTGGCTTTGTAAAAGATTTAGAAAAATACGTTGGTAAAACTTTAAGGCTTAAAGCTGAAAAAGTTGAATCAAGGGGCGCTCGTCGTCAAATCGTTGGTTCACAAAAAGTTATTATCGAAGCAGAAAAAGCTGAACAAGAAGCAATCAAGGCTCAAAAAGATGCTGAGTTTTTCGCAAGTATTCAAGAAGGAGACGTTGTTCTTGGCACGCCAGTTAGATTTGCTGCTTTCGGTGCGTTTATTGACGTTAATGGATTTGATTGTTTAGCGCATATTTCAGACCTTTCTTGGACTGGTTGCAAAGATTGTGCCGAAGTTCTTGAACTCAACAAGCAATATGAATTTATTATTCTTAAGATTGACGCTGAAGCAAAACGCGTTTCAGTTGGTTATAAACAATTACAACCCAAACCTTGGGATTCCGTTGCTGATAAATATAACGTTGGTGACGTTGTTAAAGGTAAAGTTGTTAGAATCGTAAGTTTTGGCGCTTTCGTTGAAGTTGAAAAAGGTGTTGATGGATTGGTTCACGTTTCGCAAATTTCTAATCAATGGCTTGAAAACCCTGTGACTGCTTTGCAAGTTGGTCAAGAAGTTGACGCTAAGATTCTTGACATCAACGTTGAAAAAGAAAAGATGACTTTGTCAATCAAAGCATTGCTTCCTGAAATAGAAAAACCTCAAGAAGAAAAGAAAGGCAAAAAAGCTAAACAAGTTGAAGAAGATGACGTTAGTGATTTGCACGAATGGAAAGATGACGATAACGGTGGCGCTTCAATTGCTGAAATGCTTGGTAATTCTGATAAATAATTATAAAACAAAAAACAAGTCGAGAGACTTGTTTTTTTTGTTTAGGATTACTTTTTTAAATTAAAGGTGCAACTAGCACCTTTAATTTTTTTATATCATATGTAATTTGTTTATCACTTCGTTTCCAACTTCTTGTGTAGACGCTGTTCCATTAAGGTCTGGAGTTAAAACTTTTTTCTCAACTAAAATTTCTTCTATAATTTCGATAAGTTTTGCGCCCCAGTTTTCATGCCCAAAAAAATCTAACATTTGGCTTGCTGACCAAACTGTTGCTAGTGGGTTTGCAATTCCTTTCCCTGCAATATCGGGTGCTGAACCATGGATTGGTTCAAACATAGAGGGGAATTTTCTTTCTGGGTTTAAATTTGCGCCTGCTGCAAGCCCCATACCGCCTGCAATAGCTGCGCCCAAATCAGTTAAAATATCGCCAAATAGGTTGGATGTGACAACAACTTCAAAGCGTTTTGGGTCTTTAACCATAAACATGCTTGCGGCGTCAACTAAATATGAATAAGTTTTAACTTCGGGATACTCAAGTGAAATTTCTTTAAAAATTTTATCCCAGAAAACCATAGAATAATTTAACGCGTTTCCTTTGCTAATACTTGTTAAGGTTTTATTTTTTTGTTTGGCTAATTCAAAAGCGTATCTTATAATTCTTTCACAACCGTGTCTTGAAAAAACACCGTTTTGAATAACGACTTCGTTTGGTTTATCTTTAAAAAGCCAACTACCGCTTCCAGCATATTCGCCTTCACTATTTTCTCTAACAAAAATCATGTCAACGTCAGTTGTTTTTGCTTTTTTAAGTGGGCAGGGAGCGCCGTTTAAAAGTTTAACTGGGCGCAAGTTTACGTATTGGTCAAAACTTTTTCTAATAACTAAAAGCAAGTCCCATAAAGAAATGTGGTCGGGGACGTCTGGTCTACCAACTGCACCTAAAAATATTGCATCAAATTTAGACAATGTATGTATGCCGTCTTTTGGCATCATAACACCGTGTTGCGCGTAATAATCACAGCCCCAGGGGAATTTTGTAAATTCAAACTTAAACGTTTTATCAATCTTTGCTACTTCATTAAGGACTTTAATTCCTTCGTCAATGACTTCTGGTCCAATTCCGTCGCCAGCAATAACGGCTATTTTATGTGTTTTCATAATATTTCTCCTTTCTGCTTATTATAAAACAAATTTAAGTATTTGTAAAATATATTATTTATTGACAAATATAGTTTTTATCTATATAATTATTTTGAGGTATGTTATGAATTTAGTTCAGTTAAAATATTTTCAAGCAATTTGCTCTTATGGAAGTGTTTCGGAAGCGTCAGAATACTTATATATTTCGCAACCATCATTATCTAATGCTATAAAGGAATTAGAAAAAGAATTTGGCGTTGCACTCTTTAATCGCTGTCATAAAGGTATGGCCTTAACAAAAGAAGGCGAAAAACTTTTTGAATTGTCGTCAAAACTGCTAGCTAACGCAAATGAAGTTGAGCGAATCATGTTAGACGTTGGGAAATCAAAAAAAACTCTAAAACTCGGCGTTCCGCCTATGTTAGGTTCAAAATTTTTACCAAAAATTTTTAAGGAATTTAATCAAAACGATGAATTTAATATTGAAGTGACTGAGTCGGGAAGTGTTGAATTGATAAAAGCTCTTGACGAAGATAAAATTGACGTTGCTTTTATAACGCACAATTTGCCACTTTCTAACTTTTATAAATCAATCACTGTTGCAAACTATAATATCGTTTGTTGCGTTGCAAAAAATTCAAATCTAAAAGATAAAAATATTATTACCCCAAAGGACATTGAAAATGAAAAAATTATTTTACTAAAAAATAGTTTTTTTCAAACTGAAGAGATAAAAAAATGGTTTAAGGTTGCAGGTGTGAAGCCAAGAGTAATTCTACAAACCGACCAGCTTTCAACCTTGAATAATATGATTGAAAAGGGGCTTGCCATTGGTTTTATGTTTAAGGAGTTTGTCGGTGATAAAAACATTTTATCAATTCCTATTAAAGAACCTATAAATGCAAAAATAAGTATAGCCTGGAAAGCAGAGGCAGGAGTTTTTAACACAATGAAAAATTTTATTAATTACGTTAAGGCGTCTAGTTTTTAGACGCTTTATTTTTTTATTTTTGTTATAAATTTATTTTATCAATAATATACTTTACTGATAATGGATTTGAGTTTTTTTCCGGAAAGATACGTAGGTATCTTAAATAAAGTAAATTTAATTGAATTATATGAAATTAGATTAAGAATTGGTTATCCTGTCTTACTTAAATTTCCAAATAAAACTTTATATTTAGGGGATTGTGGGGAGACTTTACTTGAAGAAAATGCCTTGATTTGCGTTCAAAATGATATAAACGATATTATAAACAACGTGACAGAGCACTCATTATACGCTTTTAACGACATGATTAAAAAGGGATATTTATCGACTAATCAGGGAGTACGGATTGGTTTAGCAGGTGAGTGTGTTTTTGAAAACGGAAAAATCATAACAATAAAAAATTTTTCTTCATTAAATATTAGAATTCCTCACGAAATAAGAAACTGTTCTGAAAACTTTTATAATAAAATTTATAATAAAAAAGATAAACACTTATTTAACACGCTTATTATATCAGCACCGCTGTATGGTAAAACTACGGTATTAAAAGATTTAGCTAGAAAGATTGATAAAGAAGATTATGGTTCGATTTTGATAATTGACGAGCGTGATGAGTTTGTCAACGTTAAAGGTAAAAATATTGATTCTATAAAATATTCGGACAAGTTATATGCTTTTGAATTTTCTTTGCGGTCAATGGCCCCTCGAGTTGTTATAACTGACGAATTAACAACGGAAAATGATTGGCAATGCGTATTTAATGCTTCAAATAGTGGAACTGCGATTTTAGCAAGTTGCCATGCTCGAACGATAGAAGACGTTATATGTAAAAAATATTTTAAAAAAGGCGTTTTTGAAAGATACGTATTATTAAAATCGAGGGGAAATGCTGGCGTTTTAGATTGTGTTTATGATGGTGAATTCAATATAATATGAAAATTTTAATTAGTATTTCTATTATAATTTTATCCACTTACATCGGTTTTGTTATGAGTGGCAAATTTAAAGAAAAAGAAACTTTTTTTTCTTTATTTTATTCTTTTCATGAAAAATTGAAAAGAGAAGTCGTTTACTCAAAAAAAACGATTAAAAGCATGTTAGACGAGCAAGAAGCTAATGATTTTAAAATTATAATGGAAAAATTTTTAAAAAATGAAAAAATTAATTATAATATTAAATATTTAAAGCAAGATGATTTAGAATTTATTAAAACTTACTGTGAAAACATAGGCGTTGGGAATTCAAAATCACAAATAGAATATTTGTCAAGCGTAGATAAAGAGGTTGTAAAGATGCTTAATATTTGCCAAGATAATGCAAAAAAATATACTAAACTGTATATTAAGCTTGGTTTTTTAATAGGTCTAATGATAATGGTGGTAATATTGTAAAACTATGCAAATTGAGTTGATTTTTAAAATAGCGGGAATAGGCATACTAATCACCGTTATAACACAAGTGCTTAAAAAAAGCGATAGAGATGATATAGCAACCTTAGTGTCATTAGCAGGGTTTATAATCGTTTTAACTTTTGTTGTTGGTATGATAAGTGATCTATTTGAAACGATTAAAAATATTTTTTCTTTATATTGATGCTTCAAATTATATCTTTTGTTTTACTTGGAGCGATGGTTGTTTTGTGTTTAAAAAACGTAAATAGCGAAATTGCAACTGTTCTTATAGTTGTTGTAGGGGCTATTCTTTTTGGGGTAGCACTTAAATATTTATCTCAAATATTTAGTTTCGTTAATTACTTGGCAAACCTAGGCGGTATAAATGAATTATTTTACAAAATAATATTAAAAACAATTGCGATAGGATATTTAACTGAGTTTGGGGCAGAGATTGTTAGCGACGTTGGGCTCAAAAGTTGGGCGGACAAGCTTGTTTTTATAGGTAAAGTGATGATATTTAGTGTTTCATTGCCTATTTTTTACTCAGTTTTTAATTTGTTATTAGGTTTAGTAAAATGAAAAAAATCGGTAAATTGCCTATTATCTTAATTTCTGTTTTAACTCTTTTAATAATAAATCCTGATTTATACTGTGGTGTTGTTTATGCAGATACGCTGAGCGAAAATATTGAAGAACAAATGAGCAAGTTGGATTTAAGTCAACTATCAATCTTTTTTGACTCCCTATTTCTTGATGGTAAAATTAATATAGACTTTTTTGAGTGCGTAAATTCAATGCTTAAAGGAGATATTACATTAGAGTTTAATTCAATAAACGAATATTTATTTAAAACTATTCTTGGTGTCTTTTTTGAATTCCTACCAACATTTTTAAGTGTAATCGCAATATCTGTTCTTTGTGGGATAGTTCAAAATGCAAGGAGTAAATATTTATCTGAAGGGGTTGGTGAAGTGACTTTTTACGTGTGCTTAATGGGGGTTGTTTTGCTTTTAGGCACACAAATAATTTCTTTATGGCAAAATATTGAAAACATCATTAAAAACATAGCAAAATTAACCGAGATTATGTCACCCATAATCTTAACTTTAATGATGGCGGTAGGAGGGAATGTTTCAGCTTCAGTTTATAAACCTGCGGTTGCAGTTCTATCTAACGGTGTTGTAAGCGTAGTTCTCTATTTAATCATGCCCTTAGTTGCTTTAATGACTGTATTTAACGTGCTTGGCAATTTTTCTACAAGCATAAAACTTTCAAAATTTTCAGAATTTATATCTTCAACGATTAAATGGATAATAGGTCTAATGGTTGCTATATTTGGACTCTTTTTATCAGTCCAAGGTATTACAAGTGCTCATTTTGACGGAATATCAATTAAAGCAACTAAATATGCAATTTCAAATTCTGTTCCAATAATTGGTGGTTTTATAAAAGATGGGCTTGATCTTATCATTGCTGGGAGCGTGATAATAAAGAACTCAATAGGTGTGACAATTCTTTTTGCTCTTTTTTATATGATAATTTCACCAGTATTATATTTAGCTATATTTTCGTTGTTATTAAAGCTAACTTCTGCAATAATTGAACCAATTTGTGACGTTAGAATTCCTAATTTTTGTTTAAGTATTTCTAAAACGGTGACTTATTTAACCGTTTCGTTAATATCGGTTGGTTTTATGCTTTTTATTACTGTTTTACTAATGATTTTATCAGCAAACGCTTTTTTCTAATATGAAAGAGTGGGTGGTAAATATTGCTTTTACAATTTTTTTTGTTTCTTTAATAACTTTGCTTTTGCCTAGTGGTAAGTTAAGCAAGCAAATAAAAAGTGTTCTTTCATTAATTGTTGTAATTATTGTAATTCAACCTCTTTTATCTATTAAGGAAAGTGAAATTAATTTTGATACTTTTATTTATGGTGAAAATTATCAAGTTCAAGAAGATTATTTAGATTATTTTACTGCAGAAAAAATCCAAAATTTTAAGGATAAATGTTCTAGCATGCTTAAAGAAAATGGGATTGAAGGCGCAAAGTGTGAGTTTGAGTATAATTATGTCGAAAATTACGTTTTAGAAATTAAACAAATCGTAGTTGATATAAAAAAAGCAGTAATTAAATTAGATAAGCAACATATAGATATTATTGAACAAATCAAAACACTTGTTGCTAATTCTTTTAACGTTGAAAAAAATTGCGTGGTGGTTTATGAGTGACAGTATTTTTGATAGAATAAAAAGTTGTTTTACAAACATAAAGAAGAATAGAAAAATTCAATACTTTTTACTTTTGATTTTTATTGTTATTTTAGTTTTTACTCTTTTTTTTAGTAAAAACACGAACGAAAAAGCTGTAAAAGTTCAAACTGATGAAGTGACCTTATACGTTGAAAATTTAGAAAAGAGATTATCTAGCACGTTATCTAAAATTTCAGGCGCAGGCGATGTTTCTGTTATGATAACGGTTGAATCTGGAAAAGAAACGGTTTTAGCCACAAAAATTATTACAACTCAAAATTCAAACGGCACGATTATTGAAGAAACGCCTGTTTTGGTTAACGGAAAAACAGTTGTGTTAAAAGAAATGTTTCCTAAGATTATTGGCGTTTTAATTGTGGCGAGTGGTGCTGACAATATTGTGACAAGAAGCAATTTGCAAAACGCCACGTTATCATTACTTGATATTGAATTAAATCAAATAGAAATTTTAACAAGAAAATAAAGGAGAATACTATGACAAAAAAGAGAAAAATTATCGTATTATCTTGTATGATTGCATTGCTCGCCGTGACTGCCGTTTTCAATTTTATATTGACTACGGAAACCGTGCCAAACAATCAAACTGCGATTGTAAGTTCAGCAAATTATTTTGCTCAATACAGAACTGAACGTCTTACAACTCGCAATGAAGAATTGCTTCAATTAGATGCAATTATTGAAGCGTCGCCTGAAAATAGTGACGAACGCTTAGACGCATTGGCAATGAAAATTGAATTAACTGAAATTACAGAAAAAGAACTTTTGCTTGAAAACTTGATAAAAGCATATGGCTTTGAAGATGCTGTAGTTGTTATAGGTTTAGAGTCTCAAAACGTTAACGTTATAACAAAATCTCAGCAATTATCCACCGATGATGCTATTTTAATCTATTCAATTTTGTCGGAAGAGGTAAACGTTTCACCAGAAAACGTAAAAATTATTCCGATTTCTTAAAAAACACTATGCAAAATGAATATTTTGTGGTACAATAAATGTGAAAATTTATTTATCGGAGAATATTTATGGCTCGCTATATGAAATTGCCTATAAGAGGCGAAGAGGGTAAACTTGTTTATGGTGACGATATTATTGATAATATCGTGTTGCTTGCGGTTGAAGAAATTTCAGGTGTGGAACTTTATTCATCTAACCCTAAGAAAAAGAGCAACGCAATCAAGGTGACCAAGCTTAAAGACGGGGTTCACGTTGACGTGGTTGTTAAGATTTATTACGCACAAAGCGTTTCTGAAACTGCGTTTAAAATTCAAGAATCAATTAGGCATAACGTTGAAGCGATGACTGAATGCCATATCGCAAGCGTTAACGTTTCAATTAAAGGTGTGTCTTTTGATGATAAAACTGAAGAAAGCAACGTTGCTTTAACCAACGTTAAGCAGGACGGTCACGTATGAGAAGTTTAGCAAGGGAATGCGTTTATAAATATATATTCTCACGGCTCTTCAATCCGAGTGATGAAGGGCTTTTTGCTGTTTTATGCAAAGATTTAAATGATGAAGATAAATGTTTTGCAAACGATTTGCTTTCTGCCATAGACCGTGGACAAGATAAATTTATTGCAGAAATTGAAAGGCTTTCTATTAGATTTAGCGTTAATAGATTGCACGCTACAGATAAATGTGCCTTGATTTTAGGTATGGCTGAACTTGAAGAATTCGCCAATACACCCGTTGCTGTTATAATTAACGAAGCAGTCGGATTAACTGCAAAATATTCTACTGAAAACAGCACGGATTTTGTCAACGGTATACTTGCTCAATATTTACGGGAGAAAAATAATGGCTAAAATTATTGACGGAAAAGCACTATCACAAAAAATAAAAGATGAGTTAAAGCAAAAAGTAAGCGATTTTGAGCAAAAGTTTGGTAGAAAAATAACGCTTGCCGTAGTTTTAGTGGGTGAAAATCCTGCATCACAAGTTTACGTTAGAAATAAAATTAAAGCTACTGAATATGTCGGTATGAAATCTCTTTCTTTTTATATGCCCGAAAATTCAACCGAAGAAGAAGTTTCTCAAACCGTTTTAAGCCTTGCAAAAGATGACGGTGTTGACGGGATTTTAGTTCAGTTGCCATTACCAAAACACATAAATGAAACCAAAATTTTGAATTTAATACCCGCCGATAAAGACGTTGATGGTTTTTTAGCGCAAAACGTTGGTAATTTACTGCTTGGTGAACCGTGTACTATTGCTTGCACTCCGTTTGGCGTTATAAAAATGTTGCAAAGCCAAAATATAGAACTGTCTGGTAAAAATGCTGTGGTTATCGGAAGAAGTAATATAGTTGGAAAACCAATGGCGTTGCTTTTATTAAAAGAGAATTGTACGGTCACCGTTTGTCATAGCAAGACCAAAAATCTAAGTGAAGTTTGTAAAAACGCAGATATTTTGGTATCTGCAATTGGTAGACCAAAGTTTGTCACAGCCGACATGGTTAAACAAGACGCTGTGGTTATTGACGTTGGTATAAATAGAACTGAGCAAGGGTTGGTAGGCGACGTTGATTTTGAAAACGTTAAAGAGATTGCTTCTTATATTTCGCCAGTTCCTGGTGGTGTTGGACCAATGACTATTGCTATGCTACTTGAAAATACTTATCTTTGTGCGCTAAGGAGAAATAATATTGAATAGTTATAAGGCGGAATATTCAAGATATCAAACCTTGTTTGAAGATTGTTTATCAAGCGTTCTTGCTAACCTAAAACAAAATGCGCCTAAAACTCTAATCGACGCAATGAATTACGCGATAATAGACGGTGGAAAGCGCGTTAGACCAGTTTTATGTTTTTCTACGTGTGAAATGCTTGGTGTTGACCCGTTAAAAGCAAAAGAATTAGCGATTGCTTTAGAATGTATTCATTCTTATTCTTTAGTACACGATGATTTACCCGCAATGGATAACGACGATTTTAGAAGGGGGAAACTTTCAACACATAAAAAATTTGGCGAAGCAAACGGGGTTTTGGCGGGAGACGCCCTTTTAAACTTTGCTTTTGAAGTTGTTCTTTCTAAAAAAGATTTTTCTCAAAAAGATGCAAAAGCACTTGCGATTTTAGCAGATTGCGCAGGTTATAGTGGCATGATTGCGGGGCAAGTTTTAGACCTTGAAAACGAAAACTCTAAAATAGTCGATTCCGATATTTTATATAAAATATATGAAAATAAAACCGCAAAATTGATAACTGCGCCATTACTGATGGCGTCCGTACTCGCAGATTATAAACATTTTGAAGACTTAAAAGAACTTGGCTATCATTTAGGGATTACTTTTCAAATGGTTGACGACCTTATGGACGTTGAGGGCACACTTGAAAGTATTGGCAAAACTCCAAATAAAGACCTAAAAGATGATAAACTGACTTCTATTAAAGTTTTTGGTGTAAATGGGGTTAAGGAGCGAATAAAATACCATCACGGCAAGTGTAAAGAACTTTTAGCCACAATTAACGCGAGCGAGTTTTTAACTCAATTAGTTGATGCAATGGCTGTTAGGAAAAAATAATTTAGGCGTTAAATATGCGTTTAGATAATTATTTAGTTGAAAAATGTTTTTTTGATTCTAGGACCAAGGCAAAACAAGCAATTCTTCGTGGTGAAATTTTTATTGACAATGATTGTATTCAAAAACCTTCATTTGATATGTGTAATGATATAACCTATAAAGTTGAAAGGGTATGTGAAGATAGTTTCGTTTCACTTGGTGGTTTTAAATTAAAAAAAGCGTTAACCGATTTTAATTTTATAGTTAATGGTTTAACCGTTGCGGATATAGGTGCAAGCACGGGTGGTTTTACTGATTGTTTGCTTCAAAATGGAGCAAAGACCGTTTTTGCAGTTGACTTAAACGACGATTTGCTTCACCAATCTCTTAAAGATGATAAGCGAGTAAAAAGGGTAATTAAAAATGCTAGGGAGCTTAAAAAAAGTGATTTTTCTTTACCGATTGACCTTATCGTTGCAGATTTAAGCTTTATATCTATAACTTACGTTTTGAACGTTTTTTCTAATATATTGGATAACGATAAATATCTTTTGGTTCTAATAAAACCACAGTTTGAGGCAAATAAAAAGCGAAAATTAAAAAACGGCATAGTTAAAGATAAGAAAGAAATGATTGATGCTTGCCGAAGCGTTTTAAACAAAGCAATTGAATATAATTTTGCGCCAATTGCATTTACTAACGCTCCTCTTGTTGATGGTAAAAACGTGGAATTTTTAATGCTTTTCCAAAAAAATGGTGTTCAAAAGTTAACCGAAAACGACTTAAGGTTTTAATTTTAACAATAAACATTGGCTCTTATATACAAGGTGGATTATGAAAGTTTTAATTTATGATAATAAAGAAAAAGATTTTGATGGAACGCTTTTTAATAGGTTAACTGAGCTATTTAAAAAGTATAACGTTGAATTTTCTTTATTAAAAGACGAAGAGTTGTCAAATTCCGCAACTGCGGACGCAATTTTCGTGCTTGGCGGTGACGGAACAATACTTTGGCTTACTGAATTTGCAATAAACAACGATATTCCAATAATCGGCATTAACACAGGTAAACTTGGCTTTTTAACCGAGTTTGAACTTGCTGAAATGGATCTTGCTGTTGAACTTTTTGTTTCAAAACAACTTAAAAAAGACTACCGCTCAACCATTTGTGTTAGTGTTGGCGATGATTCTTATTATGCGCTTAACGATGCGTATATTTGCCGTTATTATGAAAAAGAAATTGGTTCTTTGACTGCTGAAATCACCGTTTTAATTAACGGAAAACCAGTTGAAGAAGTTAAGGGCGACGGAATTATTCTTTCAACGCCAACAGGTTCAACGGCATATTCTTTGTCGGCTGGTGGCCCAGTTATTTCGCCCGATTCTGAAGTTCTTGCAATTACACCTATTGCATCTCACGATATTAGTCAACGTACATTAATATGCCCATCGAAAATTGATTGTCAATTAGTTATGAAAGGTAAATCGGGCTGTGAACTTTTTGTTGATGGGAAATTTATTTCTAAGTTAGTGAAGGGTACCGTTATCTCTATTAACGTTCCTGATAAAAAAATGCAATTTTTAAGAAAAAATACTTTTGATTTTTATAATAGATTAAATTTTAAGTTAAAAAGAAAAACAGATTTGTGATATTATGACGAAAAAAGAGAGATTATTAGTAATTAAAACGTTGATTGAAAATTACGAAATTTCAACCCAAGAAGAATTGACTCAACTTTTAACTGAAAAGGGGTATAACGTTTCGCAATCAACTATTTCGCGTGACATGAACGAACTTGGATTGACAAAAGTTGCGGGACTTGAGAAAAAGTTTAAATATGCTTGCGCAGATATTCGTGAACAAGAAGTGACGCCACAAATGATTAGTTTGTTTAATCAAGTGACGCTTTCAATGGAAAACGCTAACAATTTAATTGTAATAAAAACGCTTGCAGGAAACGCTGGGACAGCCGGCATGGTTATAGACCAAATGCATTTTAAATGTGTTTTAGGTACGGTTGCAGGCGACGATACTTTGCTTGTAATAGCAAAATCAAATTCTGATGCTGAAATGATTTTAAGGGTTTTAAGGAACATTTAATGCTACAAACGTTATTGATAAAAAACGTTGCGCTTATTGATTGCGCCGAAATAAATTTTTCAAACGGTTTAAACGTTCTCTCTGGTGAAACTGGTGCGGGAAAATCCGTCATTATAGAGTCGCTAAACTTTGTATTAGGGGCAAAGGCGGATAAAAGTATGATTCGCACTGGTGAAAGCGAGTGCTACGTTCGAGCTGAGTTTTTTATTGACGATATTGATTTTTTGGCTGATTTTTTTGAGCAACTTGAAATTGAATGTGAGCAAACGCTAATCATATCGCGAAAATTTAACCTTGACGGTAGAAGTACTATAAAAGTCAACGGTGTAAGTGTAACGGTTGGTATGTTAAAGCAACTTACTTCTCACCTTGTTGACGTTCACGGTCAAAGTGAACATTTTTATTTGCTAAACACTTCAAATCAACTTAAATTGATTGATAAAGTGGGTGGAAAGGATATTTCCGAAATAAAATTTAGAATCGCGCATGCTTTTAAGGAATATAAAGACGTTGTAAGTGAGTTAAATAAACTTGGTGGAGATGAAACGCAACGCATTATGCGCTTGGATATATTAAATTATCAAATAAACGAAATCCAGGCGTGTGACCTAAAAGAAAATGAAGAAGACGAACTTTTAGAAATAAAGCAAAAACTTAATTCTTATGAAAAAATTGCAAACGCATTAAACGGTGTTAAAAATTCCATTAAAGATGAAGGTGGAGTTGTTGATATTCTAAGCAATACAATGCGTCTTTTATCAAATATAACATCTTTAGGTAAAGAGTATTCTGACCTTGATGAAAGACTTACAGCCGTTTATTCTGAACTTGACGATTTGGGTGATTGCGCCTCAAATTTATTAGAAGATTTTGATTTTTCAGAATATGATGCGGACAAAATTGAAAATAGACTTGATAAAATTAAAAACATAAAGAAAAAATACGGCTCTAACTACAGCGAAATTTATTCTTTTTTAGAAAATGCATTAGCAGAGAAAGAAAAACTTGAAAACTTTAACGAACTTGCAAGTTCATTAATCTCTAAAAAAGAAAAACTTGAAAATGATTTGTATGAAAAATATTTAATTTTAAGCCAAAAAAGAAAAGAGAGTGCCAATGGTTTTGCTAAAGCGGTTTTAACTGAATTAGTACAATTAGGTATGCCTAAAGCAAAATTTGAAGTGAATTTTTCAGATTTTCCAAACAAAAGTGATTGCCAATTTAATAGTGCAAGTGGTGTTGATTCTATTGAATTTTTATTTTCTGCAAATATGGGTGAGCCATTAAAACCATTGTCAATGGTTATTAGTGGTGGAGAAATGAGTAGGTTTATGTTATCTATAAAAACCCAAACTGCAAAATATAATGAAATTAAAACGTTTATTTTTGATGAAATTGATGCGGGAATAAGTGGTTTTACGGCTCGTGTAGTTGCTCAAAAGTTTGTTGACGTTTCTAAGAACGTTCAGATTATTGCAATTTCACATTTGCCACAAATTTCAGCTATGGCGGATAATAATTTACTTATATTAAAGCAAGAAGCTGGTGAAAAGACAATAACTACGGTTAAAACGTTGTCTGAAGAAGAAAAGGTTTTAGAAGTTATGCGTTTAATTGGCGGTGAAAATTCAAGCCTTACTGCAAAAGAACACGCTAAAGAACTCATTACACAAGCTAATCAATATAAAAAAGAAAAGAAGGTCATTTAATTGACCTTTTTTGTATATTTAACGTTTACTTACCCATAATAACGAAGTAGTGGGGAAGTATGAAGAGAAAAATTAAATTTATTTTATCATTAGTGTGCTTTTTAATGGTGTTTGTCTTTTCTTCAAGTGTAAGCGTTTGGGCAAATTCAGTAGATAATAAAATTTATCTTGGCGGAATGACGGCAGGTTTTTCGTTAAAAACACGCGGTGCTAACGTTGTAGGCATTTGTGACGTTGTCACAAAAGACGGCGTTTCTTCACCAGCAAAGGACGCCGATATTAAGGTAAACGACGTTATACTTAATATTGACGGAAAAGAAATAAACAATGCCTTAGACGTTGAGAATAATATAAAAAATAAAAATGAAGTTTTAATTACTATTGATAGAGATGGTGATTTAGAAGAAAAAAAGTTAATCCCAGCAAAAGATATTTCAGGAAACAATAAAATTGGGGTTTTTATAAGGGAAGACGTTAGTGGAATTGGAACAATCACATTTATTAAAGGTGGAAGATTTGCCTCACTTGGTCACCCTGTTATTACTGAAAACGGAAAAACGTTAAATATTATTGGAGGAAAACTCTTTAATTGCAACGTCACGGGATGTGTAAAAGGAAAAAGGGGAAAAGCTGGCGAATTGAAAGGAGTTTACCTAAAGAATAATCCTATTGCAACAGTTGAAAAAAACCTAAATTGTGGTGTTTATGGAACTATTTCTAAAGATTTTAACTACGAAAATTTAATCGAGATTTCAGAAGGAGAAGCTCACGTTGGTGAGGCGAAAATATATTCTACAATCTGTGGAGATAAACCGTGTTTTTATCAAATTTCAATAGTTAAGGTTGATGATTTAGGAAAAAGTAAAAATTTCGTTATAAAAGTCACCGATGAAAATCTCATAGAAAAAACAGGTGGTATAGTTCAGGGTATGAGTGGTAGTCCGATTATTCAAAATGGTAAACTTGTCGGTGCGGTCACTCACGTTTTTATCAACGACCCAACAAGAGGGTTTGGCATATCAATTGATAATATGATAAATAATTAGCCAACAAATGATATTCATAGTTAAATTATGTCACGCATAATGAATAAAAAAATCTAAATTACAGAAAATATTTTCATAATGGAGGTTTTATGAAAAATAAATTTTCTGTAATTTTTCTTATATTGGCATTTATGATGATAATAACGTGTTTTTGTGGGTTTACAAACATAAGTAATAATATTGTAAGTGCTGATGAAAAAATAGAAATAAAAAGTAAGTCTGCTTACGTTATTGATGCAGATACAAAAACTGTAATATTTTCTAAAGATGAAAATAGGCGTTTACCGATTGCTAGTATGTGTAAAATCATGACTTTATTGTTGTATTTTGAAGCACAGGATTGTGGTGATATTAGTATTGATGAGCAAATTAAAATTAGTGAAAATTCAGCAGGTATGGGTGGTTCACAAGTCTTTTTAGAAGCTAATGCCGAGTATTCTGCGGGGGAATTAATTAAATCCATAGTGGTTGCATCAGCTAATGATGCTTGTGTTGCAATTGCTGAGAGATTGTATGGTGATGAGCAAGATTTTGTTCAAAAAATGAACGAGAAAGCACAAGAATTAGGTATGAACAACACTGTTTTTGTTAACTGTACGGGTTTACCAAAACCAGGGCAATATTCTTGCGCTCAAGACGTTGCAACTATGTTTACAGAGCTAATTAAACACGAAGATTATTTTAGATATTCACGCATTTGGACTGATAAAGTTTTGCATCCGAAAGATAGGGTGTGTGAAATATCCAACACTAATAAACTCATTAGATTTTATAACGGTTGCGATTGTGGTAAAACAGGGTATACCGTTGAAGCAGGGCATTGTTTAGTTGCCTCTGCTAAAAGGGGTGGTATGCGATTGATTTCAGTTGTAATTTCCGCACCCGATGGTAAAACGAGATTTAAGGAAACATCATCAATGTTTAACTATGGTTTTGCTAACTATACTAATAAAATGATTTTGGATCAAAATAAACCTTTGGAACTTGATGTTAAAGTTTTGGGTGGAAAACCAGATAAATTAGAAGTGGTGTCAGAACGTTCTGTATTTTTATTTTCAAAAAAGAACGAAAAAAGAAGTGTAGAGCTTGATTTTGTTCCTATAAATAAAATAAAAGCACCAATAAAAAAAGGTGATATTGTTGGAAAAATCTGTGTCTACGAAAACAATATTGAAATTGACTGTGTAAACGTTTTAGCAAACGAAGACGTTGAAGGAAAAACTTATTTTGACGTTATAAAAGATATTTGGCAAAATTGGGCGCTAATTTAGTTTGATATAAGGCTACGTTAATTTTTTAATAAATAAAAGTTAAGCCACAACAATTGACTTTTTGTATGTAATTTTGTTAAAATTTAAAAAAACAAATAAAGGTTTAAGAATGAACGAACGAGAAACTCTTAAAAACGTTGACGGGAAGTTAGTTGTTGGTGGTGTCAGCTGTGAAAGTTTATCAAAAAAGTATGGCACACCATTATACGTTGTTGACCAATGTTATATTGAAAATATGTGCACCGTTTTTCGCGACACGTTAAAAAGCGAATATGGTGACGGAATGATTGCTTATGCGTCAAAAGCGTTTAGCTGTAAAGAAATATATCGCATAGTTAATCGTATGGGGATTGGTGCTGATTCTGTTTCGGGGGGCGAAATTTTCACGGCAAAAAGCGTGGGCTTTCCTATGGAAAAAATATGTTTTCATGGAAACAACAAAACGCTTAATGAATTAAATTTGGCTTTAGATTGTGGCGTTGGATTAATAGTCGTTGATTCTTTTTATGAAGCAGATTTATTAAATTCACTTTGCGAACAAAAAAACACCGTTCAAAGAGTTTTAATACGTGTAAATCCAGGTGTTGAAGCGCACACCCATCATTTCATACAAACGGCTAAGGTAGATTCAAAGTTTGGCTTTTCTATCGATAATGGTGATGCTCTAGAAATAATTGAACACGTTCAAAGTTTATCAAACTTAAAACTTGAAGGTTTGCACTGTCATATAGGTTCTCAAATTTTTGAAAGCAAGTCCTTTATTCTTGCAGTTGAAAAAATGACTGATTTCTATAAGCTACTTAAAGAAGAAAATGGCTTTGAATTTGACGTCTTAAATCTTGGTGGTGGCTTTGGAATTTGGTATGCAGATGGGGATTCAAAAAAATCTTGTAATGATTACGCTGAATATATTAAATTAATATCTAAAACTCTTTTAGACTGCGTTAATAGAAAAGGCATAAAAAAACCATTCCTTATTTTAGAACCTGGCCGTTCTATTGTTGGGGAAGCAGGGTTGACTTTATATACGGCAGGTGCTGTCAAAGAAATTAAAAACGTAAAGAATTACGTTGCGATTGACGGTGGTATGTTTGACAACCCACGATTTGCCCTCTATCAAGCAAAATATACGGTTGTTAGCGCAAACAAACTAAACGAGCCCAAAAATTTCAAATGTACGATTGCAGGGAAGTGTTGTGAAAGTGGCGATATTATTGCCGAAGATTGCCTATTACCAACTGTAAATACCGGGGATTTGATTGCCGTGCTTTCAACTGGTGCATATAACTATTCGATGGCTAGTAATTATAACAGGAATTTAATTCCACCCGTCGTTATGGTTAAAGATGGCGAGTCAAGATACGCTGTTTTACCACAAAATTATGAAGATTTAGTTAGAAATGACGTTTAAAAATTAACGCTTAACAAAGTTAAGCGTTTTTTCTTGCAATTTTTTAGTTAATAATATATAATAATATTATATAATTAAAAGGTGAACTATTTTGACTGAGAAGATTTTAGAGTATATTGCAAGGTTTCTTGCTCTATTATTGGTGTTGCCTATCCATGAATTTGCTCACGGTTTAATTGCCGTTAAATCAGGGGATATAACGCCAAAACTTTGTGGTAGATACACTCTTAACCCTTTGGCGCATTTTGATGCTTTAGGGTTATGTTGCTTTATGTTTGCTGGTTTTGGTTGGGCAAAGCCTATGCCTGTTAATCCAAACAATTTTAATCATTATAAGCGTGGTTGTTTTGGTGTTGCGATTGCGGGCGTCGTTGCTAACTTTTTACTCGCTTTTATTGCTTATCCTCTTCTAATTTTAGTTTTGTTATACGTTCCCGCTTTTGGTTATTATACTGACGTTTTGTTTTTAACAATTTTAAACGTTTATTCGTTTAGTTTAGCGTTTTTCGTTTTCAATTTGTTGCCACTTTATCCGCTAGACGGCTTTAGAGTGGTTGACGTTTTTAGTAAAAAAAGAAGTAAAATTTATTGGTTTTTGCGTAATTATGGCACGTATATTTTATATTTTTTCTTTGCGCTAAGTATTTTTGCCGACATAACTGGGATTTATACGTTTGATATTCTTGGCAATTTTATTTCATTTGTCTCTGGTTATTTAAGTATACCAATAACAATGTTTTGGGGGCTAATTTTTTAATGGCGGAATTTGAATCGGTTGTAGATTATTCTACCAAACTTGATAATTTTGAAGGACCTCTCGATTTGCTTTTGCACTTAATTAAAGAAGCAAAAATTGAAATTAAAGACGTTTTTGTTTCGCAAGTGACTGAGCAGTTTTTAGCATACATAAACGGAGTGTCCGTACTTGACGTTGATAAAGCTAGTGAATATTTAAATATGGCGTCAACACTTTTAGAAATTAAATCTAAATCTATATTGCCAAAAATCGAAGATTATATCGATGACATTGAAGACCCTGAAACAGCGCTTATTAGGCAACTTGAAGAATATAAATTGTTTAAGGAAGCAAGCGCAAAACTTAAAGAACAAGAAAACGTTGAAAGATTTTACAAAGAGCCGGATAAGTCGGTTGGAGACGTTAAAATCGTATATAATGATTTTAATTTAGAAGGGTTAATTAACGCGTTTTCAAAACTATTAATGCGTGTTGACGATAAAAAACGCCAAGAAAACGTTCTTAAAGAAATCCCAAAAGAAGTTTTCACCGTTAAAGATAAAGTTGACCATATTAGAAGCGTTTTGTTAGACCGCAAAGAAGCAAGTTTTTTTGAATTGTTTTCAAGTTATTACACAAAAAACGAACTTATAACAACTTTCCAAGCAATGCTTGAATTGTTAAAACTTCAATACGTGACAGTCGTTCAAAACGGTGTTTTTGACGATATAACTATAACATTAAGGGAGGATAGAAATGAAGAACTTGGAGAAATTGACGAATATAATTGAGTCTATTTTGTTTGTTTCAGGCACTCAAGTTGCCATTTCTGATATTGCAGATAAACTTGAAGTTAGTGATAAGGAAATAAACTCTGCAGTTAAAGATTTGCAGGAAAAATATTCGGGTGAAAGTGGAATCCAACTTTTAACTTTTAACAAGAAATTACAATTTTGCTCTAATCCAAAGTATTCTGAGCAAGTTTCTTCAGTTCTTAATCCTATCAAGGAAAAAGAGCTTTCGAAGAGTATGCTTGAAGTTGCTGCAATTATTGCATATAAACAGCCTGTCACTAGAATTGACTTAGAGGAAATCCGCGGTAATAGTGAATATGCAGTTCAAAAGCTTTTAGAACTTGGCGTTATTGAACCTGTTGGGAGAAAAGATGCTGTTGGTAAACCTGTTTTATTTGGAACTACTGACAAGTTTTTAAAACGTTTTCAAATTTCTTCTTTAGATGAATTACCTGATTATGACGAACTTATAAATAGAATTCAACTTATACGTGGTGACGTTAAGGAAGACGACTATTTGTATAGTAAAGACGTTTACGTTGAAGACGCGGATAATAAATCAGAGGTTGCGGTTACGAAAGACAATCCAAAGAAAAATGTTAAAAAACCTGTGAACGACAATAACGATTTTGATTTGCCTGATATTAGTGAAGAAGAAATTCCAGACTTTCTTAAAGACGAGGAAATTGAAAGGTTTTAACTTCTATAAATTTAATCATTAAAAGCACTGCTAAATGCGGTGCTTTTTGTATATAAAAATAGTTAATGCAAATATTAAATATATAGTGTTATATGCCGTAGTAATTATTTTTTCTTTATTGATTTTTCCTATATTTATAACAGTAAAAGCGAATTTGTCTAAAGAAAAAAATAAGCTGTTTTTTGCGTTCAATTTATTTGGTTTAAGGCTTTTTCGTGGGTACGCTGAACTTATCACAGAAGGCATAATAATTCATTTAACAAAAACTAAAGCAGTGATTATTCCTTTTGATAAAATTTTTGAAGTTAGAAAAAGTGTTGAACCATTAAAAGATTATCATTTTATAAAATTAACGACTAAGGTTGATTTAGGGAACGAAACTAGCGTCATAGAACCTTTGTTTTTTTCATTGTTAATAGATTATTTTTATAATATTATAGGTTGGCTTGTGAAAAACAAGAAGCCTTACGTTAAACTTTCAAATAATTTTAACGTTTACGAGGGGGAAGATAAACTTGAAATATATTTAAGCATAACAATTGTATTAAATATTTTAATGGTGTTATTAAGTTTAATAAAAATTTTAGTAGGTAAATTAGTTTATGGAAAGTAAAAATAAAGATAAAATAAACAATAGTATTCAAACAGCGATTAAAAGTTTAGGTGAAATGATTGACGTTAACACAGTTGTTGGTAAACCAATTAAAGGTGAAAATGGCGAATATATTATTCCCGTCACAAAAGTCACGCTTGGCGTATTGTCGGGTGGCGGAGAATATGGAAAAATATCTATTTTTAAGAAAAACGAAGATTTGCCGTATTCTGCGGGGAATGGCGCTGTAATATCAATTAGGCCAACAGGTTTTTTAATAAAAGAAAAAGGGAAGAATTATAAATTGTTGCCTGTTTTAGATGGCCCTTATGAAAAGATACTTGATAAAGCGAGCGAATTTTTATCACAATTAAGCATAGACAGGGGAACAAATGAATAAAAGAAAAATAATTTTAGTTATATTGGTTTTTATTAGTTTATTAAATGTTTTTTCAATAATGTTTATG
This sequence comes from Clostridiales bacterium, assembly GCA_015055725.1. Classification (GTDB taxonomy): domain Bacteria; phylum Bacillota; class Clostridia; order Christensenellales; family Borkfalkiaceae; genus UBA1259. The sequence goes on from SVHO01000012.1 coordinate 30,662, forward strand.
TCTAACATAAACGTATATTCCGATTCATCTTCGGAAATAGTTATGGAACTAAATTCAAATAGAATACTGTATGAGAAAAATGCTAATGAAAAAAAATATATGGCAAGCACAACTAAGATTTTAACTGCAATTACTATTATTGAAAATTGTAAACTTGACGCAGTTATTACAGTTGGTAAGGAAACGATTGGTGTTGAAGGGTCGAGTATTTACTTAATAGAAGGGGAAAAATTATCAATAAAAGATTTGCTTTACGGGTTAATGCTTAGGTCTGGAAACGACTGTGCTGAAACACTTGCTATTGCTTGTAGTGGGAGTATAAGCGAGTTTTCAAAACTCATGAATGAAACGGCGAAAAAAATTGGTGCTAACAATAGTAATTTTGTTAACCCACATGGCTTGCATAACGATAATCATTATACTACCGCACATGATTTAGCGCTAATTTCGTGTTATGCTATGAAAAATGCTGATTTTAGAGAAATCGTTGCAACAAAAAAAATTAAAATACCTAATACAATGGGCAATTATGACAGGATTTTAATAAATAAAAACAAAATGTTAACAGAGTTTGATGGCTCAAACGGAATCAAAACGGGTTATACGAAAAAAGCGGGCCGTTGCCTCGTGTCAAGTTGTGTTAGAAATGGTTTAGAGCTTATTTGTGTTGTTTTAGATTGTCCGCCAATGTTTGAGCACTCAAAAAAACTTTTATCTATAACTTACGATAATTATAAATCATATAATCTTGTTGAAAGTGATAATATTTTAGGATTTATTTATGATAAAAGTGGAAAAAATCATGCAATACACATAAAAAAGGACGTAGTTTTACCGTTGACTGATAACGAATATAAAAACGTTAAAATTGTTTATAATTACCCTAAAAAAATTGATTCTGAATTGAGCAATAATCAATTTGTTGGTTTTGTTGAAATTTATTGTCAAAATAACTTGATTTTTAAACAAAAAATCTATACTATATAAAATATAATTAAAAATTAGGTGAAATAATGAGAATAAATAAGTTTTTAGCATATAGTGGCGTGGCTTCAAGAAGAACTGCAGACAAAATGATCGAAGACGGTCAGGTTAAAATTAACGGCAAGATATGCAATCCTGGTGATGACGTTGATATTGGCTCTGATAGTGTTTCAGTTAATGGAAAATTGGTTAACGTTATTAAAAAATATGATTATTATATTATGAATAAACCCAAAGGATACGTTTGTACGGTCAAAGATGATAAAGGCAGAAAAACCGTTATGGATTTATTGCCAAATAATTCTAAAAGACTGTTTCCAGTTGGTAGGCTTGACTACGACACGGAAGGCTTGTTGATTTTAACCAACGATGGTGATTTAACATACAAGCTAACGCACCCAAAAAACGAAGTTCCTAAAACCTATTTAGTAAAAACCGAAAAACCAGTAAGCGACGAAGACCTTATTAAATTGCGTTCTGGGGTTTACATAGACGGTGTAAAAACAAAAAAATGCAACGTTAGGCTTATTGAAACTACGAAAACTGGTTCAAAACTACACGTCACGATAACAGAAGGTAGAAACAGGCAAGTTCGCAAAATGTTTGAAGCAGTTAACAACAACGTTGACTTTTTAAAACGTATAAAAATCGGTGACTTGGTTTTAAGTGGGCTAAATCGTGGCGAAGTTAGGCCTTTAAGTGCTAGAGAAATTGATTATTTATTAAACATATAAATTAAAAGTATATAAAAAAGCCCTTGTTTAAGGGCTTTTAATTTTAGCAGAGTTTATCTTTTTGATTTGAAAAAAGCTTTATTTTTTGATAAAAGTAATTCCAATGCGTGGTAAACGATAACGATTAAAGATAAAACTATTGGTAGTGCAAGTGTAAATGCGATTACGTTAACGTTATAAAAATCAACAGAAAACAAGAGATTTAACGCAACGGTTATAAGCGCAACGTTAAAAATTACAATGCTTGCAGTTAACAACTTTTCAGTCGTAATTTTCTTTGACGCAGTTTGCAAAGGATTTGATATATACTTAATAAGGCAAATCGATGGATGTATCAATAAAATTGTTAAAGTGCCTACAAATAAATATGGATTAACCACTCTCAATGCAACGTTGAAAATTAAAAAATATGCTAATAAACCAAAAAACAAAGTTAACAACGAAGCGTTTAATCTTAATTTATTGATTAATAAGTTTGTTTTTGACACAAAAGAATCTTTTGAAGATATTTTGATTTTATAACCTTCTTGAATTGCTTTTAAGGTTAAATCACCAAAATCAATTTTGCCGTTATTATTTTTTTGTGCGTTATAATCAATCATTGAAATTGTTTCGTTGAATTTTTGAACGTCGGCTTGTTTTTTATCGTCGTTTAACTCTCTTTCAATAGGTTCAAGTGGTTGAACGTCGGTTTTTTTAGTAGGTGCAGATGCCTTAATTAAGCCATTTAAAACGTTTCTAAAATTGATTTCTTGTATAGATTCACTATCTTCAATCGGCTTATCATCAATTTTCTTAGAAGAAAGGTCGGATTTTTCTACAATTTCAACTTTTTCTTCCGTTTTATCGTTTGAGTTAACAAGTACGGGTTTTTCGACTTCAACAATTTTTTCTATAATCTGAGTCTTGAAAACGGGTTGTGGCTCACAATCCATCAATTTATCAATAATAGAGCGTGAAAACGACCAGTTGGATAGGTTAGTGTCAACCGTTGTTTTTCCTAAGACGGTTAACTTAAAATACTTACGACGCCCGTTATCAGAATCATTCCAATATGATTGAACGTATTTTAAACTTTCAAGCCTTTTAAGCGAGCTATACAGAGTTGCTTGATTAATTTTATATTCTTTTTGGCTTTTTTCTTCAATTGAATCGCTTATTTGTTGTGCAAATTTGTCACCGCTAATTAACGTATGGAGAATAATGGTATCAATATGACCGCGGATTAAATCACTGCTGATTGCTTGTTCCATAAAAAAACTCCTTGCTTTTTTAATAGTATACTACTAAAATGATATCAATGTCAAGAATTAGATATTAAAATAATTTAAATAAATTTTGTTAGATAAATTCATTTCAAAAATTATCAGTAAATCATTAACGATTTGATTTTATTTATTTAAATCGTTTCATAGTGCCAACTATGCGCAAAAGCCGTGTTTTGCGCATAGTTGTACATCTCTAACCTACCAAATGAATATAAAAAACAAAATATAATACTAAGTATTTTTATACAGATAATACATTTTATCAATCACCTCACGACAAGAACGAAAACTAAAATAAAGTATATTTTTAGTTTTAGAGTTAACATAAGTTAAACGCCAACATTTAGAAGAAGAACGAATAATAACAAAACTATCAAAAAGACTATACCCTTTACGCCGATAGAAGCAATAATTATGCCTGTCATAATCATAAAAAAGACTATAAGCACGTAAAAAATCAACAGGTAAAGAAATTAAAAGCCAATGTACACGATATTTCATAGATTAAAGCTTTTGCGCGGGGTACAAACCCCAGCGCAACGCTCCCCTAATTTATAAAGTCTAAAATTTTAATAATAATCAAACAACCAATTATAAACGTTAAATGAGATAACAAAAATAACCATAAAGGCTGACTTAAGTCAAACCCAGCGAGATTAAAGAAAAAATCAATTACAGGATTAGTAGTTGAGTGATATTTACGAATACCAAGCCAACTCAAAAAGACGTCAAACCAAGGCGTTTTTCTAAAGTAATAACGCGAAAAAAGAGAGTTGACAGGAGTATTAAAAAAGTCAATAGCACGTTGAAAAAACACAAGAAAAGAAGATTTTGATATATCATAAAGAGATAAAAAAAAATGCATATTAACCCCCTGCAAAAATCTTTAGAACAATCAACACAAGCATAACACCAACACTAACCATTAAAACGTCACCAATAGAGAATAAACCGAATATTTTAACGTCTAAAATATTTAAAGAAGATTGCAAAAACCAACCCAATGAAAATTCATTATCCTGACCAGCACGCCAGCCGTCATTATAACCGTCATTATATCCGCTCCCCACATATTCAGCCTTTGCGTCATTATAACCATTACTATAACCGTCACGATTACCAACAGCTACACCGTCATTATATCCGTTTTGATAAATAATGTTATCAGTTATAGAAGAAGCTGTATAATAAGTACGAGTATCAAGTAAAGATTTATCAGAATTACCCGAATAAACAGCAAATTCAATATAATTATCATTAACGTCATAATATCTTATATAATTACAAGCAACAGTTTTAGCATATAAAGCGTAATAATCAGGATTAGCGCCGTTAGGTTGAATACCAATATATTTAAACCTAAAAGAACTATTAGA
>SVHO01000013.1 GCA_015055725.1 Clostridiales bacterium
GGCATAGAGGTTTCCGCCATAATTTCCGGCGCTTTCGAGCCTTGCCTATACACCAAGATTTTCCCTGGGGACAACCCATCTTCAGCAAGGTCGTCTAAATCAACCGAGCCGTCTTCAACTGACATAATACCCATTGAAAGCCTGTTCATAAATTCGTGTTTACGATTTTTAACCGCGTTAAACGCACGTTGAACGGGAATAAGCCTATCAATAACGCTAATTCCAAAAAACGCGCCCGCTTTTATAAGTGACGATTGCTTAACAAAGGGAAAAGCACGCGTTCCGCCACTTCCGTTAACGTAAGGCAAATCACCACAATAAAGCAACTTTCCGCCTGCAACCGTTATAAGTCTACCAAATGGAAATTCACTTGACGGTTTTTCGTATCTTTCAATAACGATAACGGCGTCGTTAAGCACGTCTTCACTATTTAAGTAAGTTGCGTTTTTAGTTAGGTTATAAACTTTTACTTTTCCGCCCTTCACCCTAACGCCATACTTTTCATAAACGTCTTTAACGGTTAACGCCCTTGCGTGTATAATACTATCGCAATCACTCAACTCTTCGTTATATAAACTATCTGGGAATATTTCAAACGGTGAAACTGGCAGAACGCAAACGTTGCCTTCAAAAACTTCGTTGCCGTCAACTTCACCAATCTTTTCACCGATAGAATTGTTCCAAACAACCTTGTAAAACCCTGTGCCACAAGTTTCACTCCAAGCAGTCACCTTTCTTATCACAGCGTCAAAATCACATTGTTTAAATGCATTTAATAGCAGTTTTTCAGCAATGTTTGCAGACGCAACGTCTTTATCGTCGTCACTTTTTGGCCTTACTGAAACGCTTGTTTGTATGCGTGAAAACTTGGCTATTCTGCTATCAATAATAGGCGCAATATGGTTATACACACCGCGGTTTTGCCAGTAATAAGTTTTCCCTTCCTTTTCAATTTCACCACGTGAGTTCAAGTCACAATATTGATTGCCCGAAAGAAAGTTCATATTAAGTTCCCATTGTCTTTCACAACACAAACGCTCTTTACGGCGATTTTCAAAATCGCCTTCAACCTCTTTCACAAGTTCTTCAGCGTATCTATCGCGTTGATTTTCTTGCGCAATTAGGTTTTCTTTTTTACTCATTTTTTCTCCTTTTTTTGTTCTTTTTCAAGCAATTTTAAAAGTCGCACTTTCTCTTCCTTTAATTGTTCGTCAGTCATTTCCGAAAGTGGTTGTTCTTGACCTTCAAGCAAAATTTTAAGTGCGGTAATGTCGGGCGGAACGTTCTTTTTAGTCACCTTTTTTTTAGTGAGCTTTATTTCCCCTTCTTCTCCGCTAACGTACTCTTCAACCACTTCGGTTTGGTCGTATCCAAGCGCTTTTTTTATGAGCGCTTCTTTAAGGTCTACAGTAGAAAGTGTCGTTTGCTTTTTACTTTTTTCTCTCATTCATAACTTTTCTAATAAGTCGCTCCTTGTCTTTTTGAATTAAAGTCTTTTGTTTTTTAATCGGGTGGGCTTCAGGTTTAGTCATAAGATAATACCTAAGTTCGTCCATACTGTGGTCGTCGTGTTTTTTAGGAACGTCACCTTCTCCCCAACGATAAGTTTTAATCTCTCTAATAAGATTTACACAGTTAGGGAAAATATAGAGTTTCGGCTTGCCATCAACAACTTTTAGATATTGTTTAACGCGCTGTATTCCACTAAATAAATCCTTATTAACGCGTGGATTAACGTTTATACCCTGCTCGTAAAACAGTTCCGAAACGCTTTTAGAAGACGCCAACGTTCTTTGATTTGATGCCGAGTCTATAAGGGCGTCTATCCGCCCGTTAATCCCCCTTTTCCAACCCAAATTATCGCTTATCTCTTTAATCTTTTGCGCGTGATAACAAACGTCTTTTCCTGCTTCGTAATGCTCGGCAACTACGTATACGTTCGAATCAAAATCAACTGCATACCAATGAACTGATAACGGATTGTTTAGCCCTGGGTCGATTGAAAGAGTGTCTTGCCACTCGAACGGGACGTTAAACGGTTGGTCTAAAACGTGAATATCGGGGTCAAACTCTGGATAAACTAGCCCGCTTGAACTCTTGAACCTTCCGTATCGCCTACTCTCTAACTGGTCGTTTGACAAAGTTTTAGTGAGTTCTTCTACTTCTTGTTCGTTTAAATATGGATTATCCGCCCACTCCATAAATTCAAACCACACTTCTTTGGAATTTGCGCTGTTTAAATAAATTTCGTCGTGAACGAAGGTTAACCCTTTAAGTGGCGTCATCGTGCCAAATATATCCCCACGCTTATCTAAAACGCGCATACGACACTCGTCATAAATATCTTTTGGCGGTTCTTCGTCAAACCAAACGAAATCAAGCGAACTGCCTTGAAATTTTTCTCTCCCCTGGTCACAAGACTTAAAACCGATAACCGAAATTCCACCAACGAGTTTTTTACTTTTATTTGGTCTATAACGCCGTATTCTGGGCTGTCTTTTTTGCCCGAAAGCATAATAACTTCTTCAATATATCGTTTATCCAAATAATGCAAAACCTTTCGTTGCGCAACGTCTCGTTGAACTTGTTGAGAAAGAGAAACCACCCAACCGAAAACGTTATTTCTATTTTGTCTATACGGGTGAATTCCACGCGCCATATACACCGTTTCCACCGCACCGCATTCAGTTTTCCCACTACGATTTCCGCCGAAAACCCATCTATTTTTCTTTTGGCATTTATGAAAAGCAAGTTGTTTTAAGTGCACCTTTTCCCCTGCATTATAATTTGAAAGGTTATCAGCCATAAGCCTTAATCGTTCTTCTTTTTCAATTGCAATTAGTCTTTCTATTATCTCTCTCATATCCGCCCTTCCGATTTGGCCACATTTTAGCACCCGCATCTTTTATTGCAACACACTTATGACACTAAAATTTAAAAAAACAAAAAAGGCTTAAGCGCAAAATTTTGCTTAAACCTTTTTCTTTTTATTAGATTAAATTATATAAATTTTTTTAATTAAATGTTTGTTGCTTATCCTTCTAGAACGTTATTTTTTATTTTTTTGAAAAGATTTGGCACAACTATTAAATAAGTTGCAACCGTCACACTCCAACTCGCTATATACGTTATAAATATAGTTGAAAAATATGGAAAAAACGGGAACACTAATTCTAAAAAAGCAACCCTAAACACCGCCGAGCCAAACACACTTATAATTAGCGAAACTATCGGTTTGCCTAAGGCACGAACTGTATTTGCAAAAGTTTCCATCGTTCCACATAAAAAATAAGAAAATCCCATAATTGTTAGCCTTGTTGATGCAAATAAAATTGCTTGTTCACCACTAACGATAAACGAAACCAGCCAAGGCGATAAAAGAGCAAAAATAGAACCCACACCAAATTGGAATACAAACACCAAAAGAACTGTTGTTGGGATAATCTTTTTAATTCTATCAAAGTTTTTGGCACCGAAGTTTTGGCTAACAAACGCCATACCCGACATAGCAATTGCGTTTCCGATATTATAAATCACTGCGTCGAATTGTTGCGCGGCCGTGTTGCCCGCAGTTCCGTTCACACCGAACGAATTGACTTTTGATTGAATAAGCACGTTAGATATATTAAATGCTAAACTTTGCAAAGCCGAAGGTATGCCTATTGCGGATATTTTACTTAATTGTTCCTTAGATATCCTTAGATATTTCATTTTAAGGCAACCATACCCGTCACTTTTTAACAGCACTCTTATGGATAAAGTTGCAGAAATTGCTTGCGAAACTATGGTTGCAATTGCCACACCTTCAACCGTCATTTTTAAAACGACAACGAAAAACACGTTTAATATAACGTTAACCGTTCCCCCTATTGCAAGAAAAATTAAAGGTCTTTTTGTATCGCCAACCGCACGTAAAATAGACGCGCAAAAATTATATAACATCATAATAGGCATACCTAAAAAGTATATCCTTAAATAAACGGTTGCTAAATCTAAAATCGCAGGGTCACAACCCATTAAAAGCAAAAACTGTGGAGCAAGCGGAACGCCGATTGCAAGCAAAATAAAACCTGCAATAACCGCTAAAAGAATAGCCGTTCCCACAGTTTTTCTCGCGCCTTCTAAATTGCGTTCGCCAACGTATCTTGCAAGCACGACGTTTGCGCCGATAGAAAAGGCAACGAAAAGGTTTACTAAAAGACCGCTAAGCGAAGAATTTGCCCCAACCGCACCAACGGCTTCATCTCCCACAAAGATACCCAAAATCATAATATCTGCGGTATTAAATAAAATTTGCAAGATATTTGCAAATATAAAAGGTATAGAATAAACCGTTAATTTTTTAATTATCGACCCGTTAGTTAAGTCCATTTCACTCTTTTTTTTAATACTCGCAGTCATTATCTTCTCCTTTTTTAAGCCCTATTTTATTGCCTACAAAATAAAAAAAGTAAAAAGTTGGCTAATGGAAAATTCCTTTTTAGTCATCTTTTTACTTCTTTTTCTAAAATAAAAATTTAATTTTTTTAGCTAATTTCGTTCGGTGACGAAAGTCAAATAAATTATAACAACACATTTTAGTTTGAAATTGTCATATATCCTTGACAAGATTATTTTTATAAGTAGTGAACTTTATTTTATATCCGTTGCTTTCAAGTTCGTCGCTCTCTTTTTCCATCACCCAGCCGTCAAGTAAATCAAGGTTTTCAAAGAACACTTGCGCGCCCCCGTCAGCATCAACTTTTGTCACGAGCGCTTCCGTGCAGTATGGTAAAAGCGTTTTATAAAGCATTGCGCCACCGATTAAGAAAACGTCGTCTTTAGGATACTTTTTGATTTCTTTTGCAAGTTGTTCAATGCTATCAACAACCACGCAGTCATCACGCTTTAACTTAGTTGATAACACGATATTTATTCTGTTTTTTAAGGGGTTTCCGTTTGGAAAAGATTTTAAGGTGTTTGAACCCATAATCACAACTTTATCTTTAGTTGTTTGGCGGAAAAACTTCATATCTTCAGGGATAGAAAACAATAAATCATTATCCTTACCAATACCCCATTTTTTATCAACGGCAACGATTGCCTTCATTATACAGCTACCTCAAACTTTTTATCGAGTTTGTTAAATTTATAGTCAACGAGCTCAAAATCATCAACGGTGAACTTATAAAAATCTTTAACGTTAGGATTAATTTTAATTTTAGGTGCAGGGAACTGCTCGTTTTTAAGCATTTCTTTAACGACGGGAATGTGCCTATCATAAATATGCGCATCTGCAATAACGTGCACTAACTCACCTGCAACCAACCCCGAAACTTGCGCGAGCATCATAAGTAAAACTGAATATTGAACAACGTTCCAGTTATTTGCCACGGCAACGTCGTTTGAGCGTTGGTGAAGTATTCCGTTAAGCACGTTTCCACTAACGTTAAAGGTCATTGAATAAGCACAGGGATAAAGATGCATTTCGTGCAAATCTTCAAAGTTATAAATATTGGTCATGATGCGCCTTGAAGACGGGTTGTTTTTTAAATCGAACAACACCCTATCAACTTGGTCAAATTCACCTTCTTTATATTTGTGTTTTATGCCGAGTTGATAACCGTATGCCTTACCGATAGAGCCCGTCTCATCTGCCCAACTATCCCAAATGTGACTGTTAAGGTCGTTTATATTGTTAGATTTCTTTTGCCAAATCCACAAAATTTCATCAATAGCCGACTTAAACGCCGTTCTGCGAAGAGTTAGAATAGGAAATTCTTCACGCAAATCATAACGGTTAACTATGCAAAACTTTTTAACCGTATGCGCGGGCGTTCCGTCAAGCCACTTTGGGCGAACGGGAAGGTCTGTATCCCAAAACCCGTTTTCAATAATATCGGTACAGTTTTTAATAAAAATTTCATCTGCTTTGCTCATATTTCATCCCCCTAAAACGCATCTTTGCTATGTTTTTTCCAACGGCGCGCTATAAAAGATAGCACGATTTTTTTCGGCGCAATTTTCATAATCGCGTTCAAAAACTTGTTAAATGCGCCAGGTATATATTTAACTTTATTCTTTTTAACTGCTTTTAACGATTTTTTAGCAACGAACTCAGGCGACTTTGCCGAGAGTTTGCCCCAAAGCCCTTGCGACTTTATTTCTTCAACTATATCTTGCCTTGTCGGGACGCCACCTGGCAAAACAACCGTCACCTTAACCCCTTCTTTCTTAAGTTCATAGTGAAGTGAAGTAAAAAAGTTGGTCAACATAGCCTTGGTTGCACTATAAAGCGCAAAATACGGCATCGGCGATTGCCCGGACATGCTACTAATAGTTATAATTTCAGTCTCATTTTCTCTGCGAGAGAGAAGCGCGTGTGTTAAGCAAACGGTTGCTTCACCATTAACGCGCAGTTGGAACAACACTTTTTCTTTAGTGTATTCCATAAACGCCTTTTGGGTATCAACCCCCGCAACGTTGATTATGCGATTAAAGTTTATTTGCTTTCCGTCAATATATTCAAGCATTTTTTCGCGTGAATTTTGGTCTGTTAAATCACACGCAAAAAATTCTACATCACAGCCGTATTTTTCTAAAAGAGAATTTTTAAGTTGCGTAAGTTTTTGTTCGTTGCGCCCGGTTAAAAAAAGGCTATCACCATTTTTAGCACACTCAAAGCAAAAGGCTTTCCCTATTCCGCCCGTTGCCCCGCTTATAAAGGTATAACTCATAGTTATTTTGTGATAAGAACCTTACTGCTAACGCCGTTAACCATGCCGAGTTTACCCGACAAACTGTTGATAACCGTTTGCGGTGCGTCCATAATAACGCTTATAACGTTAACGGCTTTTTGTTTATATGGTAGCCCAAGCCTGCCGATAATGTATTCGCCAAAATCGTGCAACAAGGCGTTAATTTTTTCAACGGCATTAACGTCGTTAACGATAATTGCCACAACTGCAATTTTGTTTTCCATCAAAATTCTCCTTTAGTTAATATTGTATCACAACCTAAAAGTTTGGTCAATAAAAACCCCTAAACTTTCAACAATAAAATTGCCCTTTTTTTACCGCGTCTTTAAGTTTATCTATGGCTTTCTTTTCAATGCGCGAAATGTACGAGCGAGATATCTTTAAAAACTTAGCAACTTCCCTTTGCGCGTAAGTTTTTTCACCCTTTAATCCATAGCGCAAACACAAAACCGTGTATTCTCTATTCGTTAACACGCCTTTAATAAACTGTAAAAACTTTTCTCGTTCAATGCTTTTATCAACTTGTTCAAAAACAGTGTCTTCCTTTTCGCATAAAAGGTCAATAAGCGCGAGTTCGTTTCCATCTTTATCCGTGCCAACGGTATCGCTTAAATATACGTCGTTCTTATGCTTTTTACCCGCACGAAGTAGCATCAAAATTTCATTTTCAATGCAACGCGCCGTATAAGTTGCAAGCGCCGTGCCTTTATCCGCTGAATAAGTATTAATTGCTTTAATTAACCCTATACTACCAACCGAAATCAAGTCGTCCGTTTCGGCAGAACCTGAATATTTTTTCACCACGTGCGCAACTAAACGCATATTGTGGCTAACAAGTTTATCTTTCGCTTTTTTGTCCCCTAATTTAATAAGCCGTAAACACTCTGCTTCCTCTTCTTGCGAAAGGGGTTTAGGAAAAGACCCACCTGTTAAAACGCTACCCGTAAAGAAAGTTATCTTGCCGATAATAAATGATAAAAACTCCCAAAACATAGATTAAAAATCTCCTTTTATAATAATGGTATAATCTATGTCAATTCTTTTAGTAATATTAAAAAAAGCAAGTCCAAAAAATAACATTTAAAAGTCATAAACCTATTTACTTTTTAACTAAATAGCTTATTATTCACTTGGCGTTTGGAATTTCTTAAAATTAAAGGGGGAACAAAGTATTAAAATTTATCATTATTTAAGATTTAGTTCGTTTTACGAACGATTAAAAGCAATAGGTTTCATAGGTAAAGATTAAGCCTTTGTCCTCCGAAGGCAAAGGTGAATTATGGATTTCGTTTTAATTAAAGAATTTTTTAGTTGTTTCAGTTTACCAACCTTGCTAGTTGCCGTTATCGTTTCCGCAATAAGTTTATTATGCGATAAATTCGTTAGCGACAAATTAAGCATAACTATTCGGCATTACGCGTCGTTTGCGCTTAGCATAATTTTCTATTACTTGTACGACGCGATTTTTGTTTTAAAGTCGTTCGATTTTACAACCGCAACCCTTTATTCAGGCGTTTTATCAGGCTCTCTTTCAGCAATAATAACTTCTCTTTGTACGCGGATTATTAAGGGCAAGTCAATACGCGTCAGCCCAACTGCTTTGCTTATCGAAAGGCTTATAAAAGATTTAGTTTGCGAAGACCAGTTATGCCAAGTTGTAAGTATGATAGAAAATATCTTATTGACGTGCGAAGATGAAAAAAACTCAACTGAACAGGTTAAAAACTTACTTACAAAGAGCGCAAACAATACCACCGACAAATCGCAAATCGACGATATAACCGTTTTGCTTATAAATTCGGTAAACTCAATAAAAAACGAAAAACGTTAAAGAAAAAGCACACCATTTAGGTGTGCTTTTTTAATTTTATATTTAGTTATAAATTATTTATTAACTAAAACTTTCTTTAAGCGTGCAAATCTGGGAAGTCCGTCTTCTTTAAGCATATCAACTTCGCCTTGGATTAAGGGAAGTGCGTAATCAACGAATTCGTTTGAAATGCCCGTGCCGTTGTTGATAATCCATTCAAGTGGAACAGTTTTTTCGGTGTTTGCAGCGAGTTCAAGCGGAAGAAGTTTGTATTCGCATTCATATTTATCCCCTGCTTTTCTTGCGTAGCAAACCATTTTATCCGTTTCGCCGTTTACTGCAGCGCGAACTGCTTGTTTACCTGCTTCAAACGTTTCTTCAACGTCCGTTTTACTTGCGCAGTGTGCGGCACATCTTTGCATAAGTGAAAGTTCAATAGCTCTAACCTTTGAACCCGTTTCAGCCTTGATAATGTTAGAAAGGGTTGCTGCAACGCCACCTAATTGTGCGTGACCGAAACTATCACGTGCGCCTGCTTGACCAAGTGCTTCGCAAACCAAAACGCCGTCTTTATTCTTAATACCTTCAGAAACAACTGCTATACACTTGTTGTTGTTCTTTGCCATAACGTCTTTAACGTCTGCAACGAATTTATCAACGTCAAAAGCAACTTCGGGAAGATATATAAGGTCTGCGCCCAAGCCTTTTGCGTTTGCAAGTTGCGCGCTTGCGGTAAGCCAACCTGCGTTTCTACCCATAACTTCGATTACGCAAATCATAGGCGTATCGTAAACCTTAGCGTCAAGGTTGATTTCCATTATAGAAGTTGCAATATATTTTGCAGCCGAAGCAAAACCTGGGCAATGGTCCGTGCCGTAAAGGTCGTTATCAATGGTTTTAGGAACACCGATAACGTTCATTTCATAGCCTGATTTAGCCATATACTTACTAATTTTGTTGCAAGTATCCATACTGTCGTTTCCGCCGTTATAGAAGAAATAACGAACGTTATATTTTTTGAATACTTCAAGCAATTTTTTATAGTCAGTATCGTCAACTGAAGCATCTTTAAGTTTATATCTAACAGAACCCAACGCTGAAGACGGAGTGTTTTTTAAAAGTTCAAGTTCTTTAACGTCTTCTTTAGAGATGTCGTAAAATTCTTCGTTAAGTATACCCCTTATGCCGTGAGCAGCACCGTAAACTTCGGTTATCATATCCGAATTTAAGCCTTCGATAAATACCCCTGCCGCACTTGCGTTGATAACTGAAGTGGGACCACCTGATTGCGCGAACATCAACGCGCCCTTTAATCCTTTCATTGTTTTTCTCCTTTATATGTAAAACTATTTTTTTATTGATTTAAAACGTGTGCTATTTTGTAAAGTTCATTATCAAAGTGTTTTTCGGCTTTTTTAACTTCTTCAAACGGAACTGTTATAACCTTGTTATCCCTAATTCCGATAGCACAACTATCTTTATTTTCTTTCAAAAGTTCAACTGCTTTATATCCAAAGCGAGCCGCTAACACACGGTCTGCCATATTTGGCGACCCACCGCGTTGAATATAACCAAAGGTGTTAACTTTAACGGTTATTCCACTCTTTTTGCCAACGTACTCTGCAATCTCTTCTCTATTTCCTGCGCCTTCTGCCAAAATAATCATATTTGAAGTTTTACCGCGCAAATAACTTTTCTTTATAGAAGCGGCAATTTTATCTAAATCGTAAGGAATTTCAGGAACTAAAACGTATTCAGCACCACCTGCAACGCCTGCGTAAAGCGCGATATCACCACAGTTTCTGCCCATAACTTCTAATAAGCCAACTCTATCGTGAGAGTGCAAAGTGTCACGAAGATTATTGATTGCCCAAAGCACCGTGTTAACAGCCGTATCAAAACCAACCGTATAATCGGTATACGCCAAATCGTTATCAATAGTGCCAGGGATTCCCATAACCTTAACCCCAAAGTTATCGCTTAAATCTTTAGCACCGCGCAAAGTTCCGTCCCCACCGATAACAACAAGCCCTTCAATGCCGTAAGCGTTCAAGGCTTCAACTGCTTGGCGTTGAACTTCTATATCCTTAAATTCTTCACATCTTGCGGTGTTTAAGAAAGTGCCTCCCTTATGAATCATATTTGAAACCGAACGTGATTCTAAGCGTCTAATTTCGCCTTTAATTAAGCCGGCATATCCTCTTTCAACGCCGTAAATATCCATTTTATTATGGAGTGCTGAACGAACAACCGCCCTGATGCAAGCGTTCATACCAGGTGCGTCGCCACCACTCGTAAGTACTGCTATTCTATCCATACTTAATATTATCCCCTAAAAAATCCGTATTGTAAAACATTTTATCACATAAGCAAAAATTTATCAATTTTTTACAAGCCGTTTTTTCGTGTTTTTACAATTTTTTCTTAAAGAAAATTATATCTTCTTCCTTCACGTAATTTTTAAGTTCAGTCTTTAACGCTTCGCAACGGCGAACTGAACAATGCGAGTTATATTTTTTGCCTTGCATAGCAATAATAACGGGAATATCACCTTCATAACTTGAAAGGATATCTAAAATGTCGTCAAGTTTACTTTCGTTCTGTTTAGAAACGATAAGTCCCATAAATTCTTGTTCGTTAGAAGTTGGTTGGTCTTGTTTAATTTCAAGTTTTTCTATGCTTTCAGCGATAATTTGAGGCGTGCCGTCTTTAACCTGCAACTTGCCTGAAATTTTAACAACTTCTTCTTCCTTTAATAAGTCTCGCGCTTTTTCAAAAACTTTGGGGAAAACTATCGTTTCAATTTGCCCGTAAACGTCTTCAACCTTAACGAAGGCCATCGTTTGCCCACTCTTAGTTGCTAAACGCTTAAACTCAGATATTATACCGCCCATAACCACGTGTTCGTTTTCCTTAATCTCGGTATAAGTGCGGTTGCCTTCTTCGTCTTCTTCAAAGAAATCTAAAACGCTGGTGTTAAACGAAAACCTATCAAACTGTTCCTTAAAGTCGGTTAAAGGGTGACCTGAAAGGTAAATTCCAAGCACTGTTTTTTCAAGCGTAAGTTTTTCCTTTGACGAATATTCACTCATTTCAGGATATTCTAGTTTTAATCCTTCGTCTTCATCTAAAATAGTTCCAAAAAGGCTAATTTGAATATCGTCTTTTTTCTTGTTTGCCGATGCAACTCTATCCATATAATCGGCATATACAGCCATTAAAGTTCGCCTATTTATTCCAAAGTTATCAAACGCGCCGGATAAAATCAAACTTTCAACTAAACGTTTGTTAATTCCAAAACCAACGCATCTATTCACAAAATCTTCAAAAGAAGAAAATTCACCGCTTTTTTGGCGCTCGCTAACAATCTCGTTTATAACGCTAAGTCCAACGTTTTTAAGCCCCACTAAGCCAAAGCGAAGTCCGCCGTTTTCCGTCTTAAAATATGCGTTGCTCTTGTTTATATCAGGTGGAAAAACTTCGGTATTTTTACTTTTTAGATAGGTTAAATATTTAGAAATTTCTTCAATTTTATCAATTCTGTTATTTAAAATCGAACAGAAAAATTGAACGGGATAATAGCGTTTAAGATAAGCCGTTTGATATGCAAGTACGGCGTAAGCCGCCGCGTGCGACTTGTTAAAAGCATACCTTGCAAAAGGTTTCATATTGTCGTAAACTTTAATTGCAATATCTTCTGGAACACCCCTTTTAATTGCGCCGTCAACGGGCATACCCGTGTTTTCGTTAATACCGCCGTAAACGAATATGCTCTTTTGTTGTTCCATAATTTCAACTTTCTTTTTACCCATCGCCTTTCTAACGACGTCCGCATGCCCCAAAGTAAATCCACCGAGATTTTGGCATATTTGCATAACTTGTTCTTGGTAAACGAGTATGCCATAACTATTCTTTAAGATAGGTTCAAGCAAGGGGTGATCGTAAGTCACTTTTTCGGGATTATGCTTGTTTTCTATATACTGTGGTATAGAATCCATAGGCCCTGGGCGATATAAGGAAATACCTGCTATGATATCTTCAAACGTGGACGGTTTAAGGCTTGCCATAAATCGTTTCATACCCGGACTTTCAAGTTGGAACACCCCGTCCGTTTCGCCCATACCAATGAGTTCGTAAGTTTCTTTATCTTCATACCCTAATTCGTGGAAATCAAGGTGAACGCCAAAATCTTCTTCGGCGTATTTGCACGCCAGTTGCACGTCGGTTAACGTTCTAAGCCCTAAAAAGTCCATTTTAAGCATACCAAGGGCTTCAACTTCTATCATATCGAATTGAGTGGTCACGTCGTCACCGTTTCTTTGCAACGGAACGTTTTCCATTATCGGCTTTTCACAAATAACAACGCCTGCAGCGTGCATGCCCGTTTGTCTTGGCATATCTTCAACACGCCTTGCCATATCGACGATTTTGCGAACTGTTTCATCTTCCTTATACATTTCTACAAGTTCTTTAACGCTAACGTCTTCGCCATCTTTACTTTTCTTAAAGCCAAAGTTTTGGTCAACGCTATACTTGGCGTCCATAAGTTTAGTTATCTTATCCGTTTCAGAATAAGGCACTCTGTAAACCCTGCCAACGTCTTTAATAGCAAGTTTTGCAGCAAGCGTGCCAAAAGTGACGATTTGTGCAACTTTATCGTGCCCGTATTTATTTCTAACGTATTCAACGACTTCGCCCCTGCGCGCATCTGAAATATCAACGTCAAAGTCAGGCATACTAACGCGTTCACGGTTTAGAAACCTTTCAAAAATTAAGTTGTATCTAAGTGGTTCAACGTCAGTTATACCAACTGAATAAGCAATAATGCTTCCTACACCCGAACCGCGCCCTGCGCCGACGGGGATATCAACGCTTCTTGCGTAATTTATAAAGTCCCAAACGATAAGATAATAGTCGCAAAAGCCCATTGAACTTATAACGTCAAATTCATAATCAAATCTATCTTGAATTTCCTTAGTGATAACGGGATAACGTTTTTTTAAGCCGTCACTTGCAAGTTTATATAAATATTCCTTAGGCGTACTGCCGTCTTCTGGATAATATTTAGGTATAAGCGAAGTATCCCTTATCGGCTCTCCTTTTTTTGTTAAATCAAAAACTTCTTCAGTCACCTTTTCTGCAATTTTAACCGTGTTTTCAATTGCTTGTGGGATATGCGAAAAAAGGCTTTTCATTTCTTCAGGCGTTTTTAAATACGACTGGTCGCTTTCCATTTTAAGCCTTGTTGGGTCGTCTATCGTAGTTTTCATACTAATGCACATCAAAACGTCTTGCATCTCTGCGTCTTCACGCTCTAAATAATGCACGTCGTTAGTGGCAACGAGTGGAATACCCGTTTCGTTGGAAAGTTTAATAAGAAGCGGATTTATGCGTTTTTGGTCTGCTAAACCGTGGTCTTGGATTTCCAAATAAAAGTCGTCACCATAAACGCTTTGTAAATAAAGTGCGGTTTGTTTTGCGCCGTCGTAATCACCTTCAATAAGACGTTTAGCAACCCTACCCGCAAGGCAGGCTGAAAGGCAAACCAACCCTTCACTATGCTCTTTAAGCGTTTTATAGTCTATGCGCGGTTTATAGTGAAACCCATCAACGTATGCAATAGAATCAAGTTTAATAAGGTTTTTATAACCCTTTTTATTTTTGCAAAGCAAAATTAAGTGGTCGTAATTTTGCTTACCAGTCTTTTCAAGATAATCGTCACAAACGTACATTTCGCAACCGATAATACATTTAACGCCTGCTTTTTTGGCTTCTTCAGCAAAGTATAAAGTTCCGAACATATTTCCATGGTCGGTTATTGCAACGGTATCCATACCCTTTTCTTTAAGATTATTAAATATCGTGTCAATTCTAGTTGCCCCGTCTAAAAGGCTATATTCGGTGTGCAAATGTAAATGTACGAAATCAGACATAATTTTTCCTCTACGTTTGGCTTGATAGCAAAACGATTTTTCTTAATCTGTGGTTTAAACAACTTTTGCTTATAGAAAGCCTTTCGGCAAGTTCGCTAAGCGTATCTTCGGGATACTTTTCGCGGATTAAAGCCGTCTCTTTTAAGTCGGGTTTAAGCGCGTCAAGTCCAATGGTATTTTTAATTTTATTTATTGCGTCAATTTGTTTTGCAGACGCTTCAACTTGTTTATTAACGTTTCCCAAATCGCAATTTTTTTGGCGGTTTGAATTGTTTGATAGTTCCCTATTTATCATTAAATCGGTTAACTTTAAAACTGAAACGGGTGCAGGCAAAAACGCAAGAAAGTTTTTAATTTCTTCAGCACTTTTAATATAGAGCAAATAGTCTTCTCGCCTACGCGTAATCTTAGTTGAAACGTTAAATTTAGCAAGTTTCTCACTCGTTTCAAGTGCGGGCGTGTAGTGTGAAAAGTTTAGTTCTAAATGATATCCCGTGCTTGAATTTTCGTTTTCATTTGGCAAAGTGCAATTACCGATTGCAACGAAAAGTCCACGAATAAACGCGCGCAAACAACACTCTTTTTGCGTTATTTCACCATAAAATTTTAAATTGACTAATAGTTCGCCGTCATCTTCTTCAAGAACGTTTAACTGCGTTAAAATATCAAATGCCTTTTCGCCAGAAACGCTTAAATAAAACTTGTCCTTTTTATTGAGTTTATCTTCGGAAACGGAAACCTCACGCACGTCGTAATCAAAAAGGCTTTTCAAACTCATTTCTATAAAATTTGCAGTTTGCTCATCATTTGCCCGGATTAAAAGACCAATGTCGTCACCCTCTTCGTAAAGCGAGCCTGCACCGCGAATTAATCCTGCCAAAAACGCAATTCTACAATGTTTCTCTTTGACGTTTTTATTGAGAATTTCCTTTTTGATGCTATCTAAGAAGTTCATAATCCACGCTCCTTAAACGCCTTGAAACGCAAATCGGGAAGTCTGCCGTCAATATTTTTTATACGTTCTTTTGGGATATCAACACGGCTAAGCATTTTCTCTACGAGCGAAATTTCACCCACGCGCTCGGGTGAGTGCGCATCAGAACCGATAACGAAGTTT
This sequence comes from Clostridiales bacterium, assembly GCA_015055725.1. Classification (GTDB taxonomy): domain Bacteria; phylum Bacillota; class Clostridia; order Christensenellales; family Borkfalkiaceae; genus UBA1259. The sequence continues at coordinate 15,598 of SVHO01000013.1, forward strand.
ACCCCCGTCTTGCTTATAGCGTAAAGTTCATCGTCACTTAGGTGAACTTTTTTAGCGTTTAGTTCTATATACGTGCCGTAATCACTTGCAACTTTTGCAACTTCAACGGGGTCACAAAAACAACAAAAATTTAAGTGTGTTATAACGTCTATAGGGTTATTTTTTATAACATTAACAAAAGTTTTCGTATTCTCTTTTATAACCCTTTCAGGTATTTTGTTTTTTGCAAAATACGTGTGATAAAGGTCGGGTAAAAAAAGTGTAAAAATGCTTTTAAATTTATATAAAACGAATTTATGAATACCTGCTAGAAAAATATCGAAATTATCGTAAAGGGAAGGTTTAAGGTCAACCGTTCCGTCCGTTCCAATTATATTTGATTCGATACCTAAAAGAACTTGTACGCCTGTTGTTTTTGTTGCCTCATCACAAAGAGCGCGCATTTTGGGAACTTTCTTTTTAGTTAAGCCAAAAGCAGGGTGCGCAAACCCGTGGTCTGAAATTCCAACGGCTTTAAGCCCCTTTTCTTTTGCCATTATAGCGTTATCGATTATTTGCCCTTTACCGTGGCTAAACACGGTGTGCGTGTGATAATCGGCTGTTAAAAACATTAAAACTCTCCTAAGTATTCAACCTCCTCTTCAAGTTGAACACTATATTTTTCCCATATTTGTCGTTTGATAAATTTTATAAGCGAATAAACGTCGCTTGCATTAGCGCGCGCATCGGCAATAATAAAGTTGCCGTGCTTAGTTGAAACTCTTGCGCCCCCTATTGAATAGCCTTTTAACCCTGCCTTATCAATGAGTTCACCTGCGCAAAGGTTTTTATTATTTTTAAAGACAGAACCGCAACTTTTTCCCACGGGTTGCGTTGCTTTTCTTAAATCTCTATAACGTTTTAATTGTGCAAACGGCAAATCGCTTTCCTCTCGTTTAGGAAAGTGAAAACATGCCGAAACAACAACTTCTTTTTTGCCCAAAAATCTACTTTTTCGGTATCCAAACTTGCAATCGCTTTTATCATAGACTTTAATTTTTCCGTTATTTAAGGTTTCAACCGTAGTTAAATAATCGGATATATTATGGCCAAACGCGCTTGCGTTCATAACAATTGCACCACCCACCGTTGCAGGAATGCCAAAAAGACTTTCAAACCCCGTCAACTTATTGTCTATTGCAAAGTTGATAAGTTTATTAAGTCCTGCTCCCGCCATTGCGCGAACTTGGTCTTTTTTTAAAAACACGTCCGTCAATTTAGTTAGGCGTATTATAAGTCCGTTAAACCCCGTATCTGAAACTAAAAGATTAGTTCCGTTTCCGATAACTTTATATTTAACTCTAAAACGTTTTGCTATTGAAATCAACAAATTTAAACCGTAAAGGCTATCCACTTCGGCAAAACAAAACGCCTTTCCACCCACGCCCAAGGCGGTGTGCCTTTTCATAGGTTCTTCAAAACGATAAACTCCGTGTGTAAGTTGGTTTAGTTCGTCTTTAAAGCCCATAACACTCCTTATAACATTTTACTATATTTTGCGGTTTTTTTCAAGGTTAAATTAATATATTTTTTATTTTATTTAAAGCAACGCTATCCCCTTTAACTGCAAGTGCTGAAATTTCTTGCATCTCTTTTAGTTTTTGCGCGGGAGTAAACGCTGAAACGGTGTGTTTAGCCTTAGTGTTTTGCAATAAGCAGTATTCCGTTTCGTCATAATTAGCGCTTGTAAAATCCGAATACATACCTATGCCGTTAAGTGAAGTTTGAACGCTATCGCTTAACAAATAACTCACGAATTCTTGCGCGTAAAAACTTTTAACAGGGTCTTTTGAACAGACTGAAACGTATTGATAAAGGTCACAATATTCGCTTAAAGCAATCATTCCAAATTCAAACGCGCGATTTTTTAACCTAACAACGTCGCGTTGAGTTGCCAAAAAATAAGGGGTTTTTCCAGAAACAAATTTAACGTATGCGTCCATAGGTTTTTTAATTTCAACGTTGTTTGCGCTATACCCTTCAAGTGTAAACGCCGTTAGCGGTTGCGTAAATTCGTTTTGCGAAACCAAAAGGCTATCGAAATGATTTATGCCTTCAACACTTTCAACTAAGGCGGTGTTATAAATTAAAACGTAATTACCCCTACACCAAGCAGTTGCAAAACATTTTTCGCCAACCAAACCACCTTTAGAAACTCTTTTTGGGTTTATTTCAACAAATCCGCTTTGTTCCGCCCCTATTCCGTAAGAGATAAGGTCGGGAACTTTGCCTTCCTTAACCGCATTTTTAGCACCTTCAACCGTGTAATCAGTCACCATAACCAACACGCCGTTATTCTTTTTTTCAAAAGCGCGCGCACTTTTAAGCAAAAACTGTTTACGTGAACCCGTTCCCCCTTCAAAGCAGTCTATTTGCCACATTGTTATAACGCCTTTATAAGTTGACGGCGTTTTATCCAAACTCTCTTCTGAAATTTTTTTCCAACCAAATAATGCGGTAAAAGCAACGGCAAAAGTTAACGTTAGCGCGCAGATAACTCTAATAATTTTCATAATTAAATTATATTCTTTAACAATCAAAAAAAGGACTTTTCTTGCTTAAAAGAAAAATCCTTTTTGTTTATAAACGGGTTAATTTTATCAAAGTTTTATGGGTGAACGCTTAGAACCAACCGTTGCCGTTGCCGAGTTTTCAATATCAAAAGAAGTGTCAATAACGTCAAGCACGTCGGACAAGGTAAGTTTTTCAAGTTTTTTAAGCCTTTCTTCCACGTCAAATTCTTTATTTAAATAAATTAAATATTTTCCGTATAAAAGCATTTGCGAAGCCGTGCTTTCTCTACCCAAAATAAACGCACTTTTAATTTGCTCTTTACCCCTTAAAAATTCTTGTTCGGTAATTCCATCTTTCTTAAAGCGTTTAACTTCGTTAACAATGGCTTCAACCGCTAGGTCGCGCGCGCTCGTGTTAACGCCTGCATAAATTTCCAAAACGCCACTATCTTTATATTGCGACGCATATGAATAAACGCTATAAGCAAGCCCTAACTCTTCCCTTATTTTTTGGAACAGCCTACTGCTCATTCCACCACCTAAAACGGTATTTGCGATTGCAAAAGCATCAGCGCGTTCGTCGTTAACTGAAAAACCTTTCATGGCAAAGCCTATATGCGTTTGCTCAATTCTTTTAGATTTATAAAGGTTTTTAAGGGTAGCGTTTTTAATCTTTTTTTGACTTGCGCTTTTCTTTTTGTTAAATTTATCTGCAAAATATTCTTCAACAAATGCAACAGCTCGCGGGACGTCAACGTCACCCGAAAGAGAGATTACAACGTTATCCGCAGTATAATACTTGTCCATATATTTTTTAACGTCGTCACGCGTAAATCTTTTTATATTCTTTGCAGGTCCTAAAATTGTTTGCCCTAACCCTGAAGTGCCGTAATAACTTTTAGCAAGTAAATCCAAGCACAATTCTTCGGGGGTATCTTCGCTCATATTGATTTCTTCAATAATAACGCCTTTTTCCTTTTCAAGTTCTTCTTTATCAAACACAGAATCAAAAAATATATCTGATAAAATTTCCAAAGATTCACTTAAATGTTCTGCCGTTGACTTGGTGTAATAGCAAGTAAGTTCTTTAGAAGTGAAAGCGTTAATTTGCGCGCCAATCCTGTCAATTTGGTCAGAAATTTCAAAAGCAGTGCGCTTTTTCGTGCCTTTAAACATCACGTGTTCAATAAAGTGCGATATGCCGTTTTCTTCAGAAGATTCGTTTATACTGCCCGTCTTAACCAAAACGCCGGCAGAAACAGAAACGAACCCTTCCATCTTATTTATAATTAACCTAAGCCCGTTATCAAACTGCTTAAAAATTCTCATATTTTTCTCCAATAAGTTATTTTACTCGGCTATATTATTGCTCACGGTGACAATATTAAACCCTGCATCCTTATAAAACTTAATAATATCACCTAAAACGCTGAGAGTATGCTCTTTTGGGTGCATTAAAATAAGGTCACCGTTTGAAGGGTTTTTTGTTGCCCGTGAAAATACTAAACGCGCATCTTTATCGCGCCAATCGATAGTGTCTTTAGACCACATTATAAGTTTATACCCTAAATCCGAACAAGCCTCTAACGTGCTTTCAGAAAAACTGCCCGAAGGCGGAGCAAAAAGGTCCATTTTCACACCGCAAAGTGCTTTAACTATAACGCCGTTATTGCTTATTTCTTCCTTGTTTTTTTCAAAACTAAGTTTTTTATGGTCTTTGTGAAAATACCCGTGATTTGCAAGTTCGTGCCCACTATTAACAATTTTTTTGAGCGTAAATTCGTTGTCGTCAGCCCAACAGCCACCAACGAAAAAAGTTGCCTTTACGCCAAAACTATCAAAAGTTTCAACCATTTTTTCAACTACGTCCGCCCCTTCGTAAACGTTTACCATAAAAGAGATGTTCGCATTTTCTCTATTGCCGTGATAAATTGCGCTAACACCTTTTCCCCCGTAAATTGGCACGGTTGGACTTGGAACGAAACTTACTGCAACCACAACGCTAAAAATAGCAACGAGCACTAAATTAGTTATAGCCGTTATTTTTTTATTTAATTTTTTCATATTTCACCACCACGTTGTTGTATGCTATTGTATGCTAAATAATAGTGGTAAAATAACTTTTTTTATTGCTTAAAAAGTCAAAAATATGCAAGGCTTAATTAAAACCTTGCATATTTTGTCAGTCTTTAATAATTAGTCGTTAACGATTTCTAAAAGTTTCAAGTCGATACCTTTTTCACCGATTTTGATGATTTCAACTTTAACTTTATCGCCTATATGCAAAACTTCTTCAACGCTGTTAATACGTTTTTCACTCATCTTGCTGATGTGGATAAGCCCGTCTTTTCCAGGTGCTAATTCACAGAACGCACCAACCTTAGGAAGAATTCTAACAACTTCGCTGATGAACATATCGCCAACTTCAGGGTCTTTAGCAATAGACATAATGATTGCTTTTGCCCTTTCAGCGTTTTCAGCGTTGCCAACGGTTGCAATGTTAACGCGTCCGTCGTCGTCAATATCAATCTTAACGCCCGTTTCTTCAATAATCTTATTGATAACTTTGCCTTGTTTACCAACAACGTCACCAATCTTTTCAGGGTCGATATAGAAAGAAATAATTCTTGGAGCGTATTTAGAAAGTTCTGCTCTTGGGGTATCGATAACTTCAAGCATTTTGCTCAAAATAAATTGTCTGCCAACGTTTGCTTGTGCAATAGCCTTTCTTAAAATTTGTTCGTCAATACCCTTGATTTTAATATCCATTTGGATAGCGGTAATACCCTTTTCAGTACCCGCAACCTTAAAGTCCATATCGCCAAGGAAGTCTTCTAAGCCTTGAATATCAGAAAGGATAGAAACTTTGCCTGATTCGGTGTCTTTAATAAGACCCATAGCAATACCTGCAACGGGTGCTTTAATTGGAACGCCTGCATCCATAAGAGCAAGGGTTGAACCACAAACGCTACCTTGTGAAGTTGAGCCGTTTGAACTCATAACTTCTGAAACGATTCTAATTGCATAAGGGAATTCATCTTCACTTGGAATAACGGGTTCTAAAGCACGTTCAGCAAGTGCACCGTGACCGATTTCACGGCGACCTGGGCTTCTTAAAGGTTTAGCTTCGCCTGAAGCGTAGCCAGGCATATTGTATTGGTGCATATAGCGTTTTGAAGATTCGCCGTCAAGTCCTTCAAGTTTTTGTGCTTCTGAAAGCATACCGAGAGTACAAGTTGAGAGAACTTGAGTCATACCCCTAGTGAATACGCCCGAGCCGTGTACTCTGGGAAGAACGCCTGCTTCACACCAAATTTTTCTAACTTCATCAAGTTTTCTGCCGTCAGGGCGAATACCAGTGTTGGTGATTTTTGCTCTAACTTTTTCTTTGGTCATATAATAGAGCGCGTCTTTAATTTCCCTTGCTTTATCGGGGAAAATTTCAGCAAAATGTTCTAAGCAGTCTTTTTCAACTTTGTCTTGACCTGCTTGTCTTTCGTGGCGGTCAAACGTATCGAGAGCATCATCAAGCATTTTATCTGCATATTCTCTAACAGCGTTATCGATTTCTTCGGGAACGTGATAGAGTTCCATTTCTCTCTTGGGTTTGCCGATTTCTTTAACGATTTCTTCTTGGAAAGCGCAAAGTTTTTTAATTTCTTCGTGTCCGAATAAGATTGCACCAACCATTTCGTCATCAGAAATTTCGTTAGCGCCTGCTTCAACCATCATAATAGCATCTTTCGTGCCTGCAAGGTTAAGCGTTAAAACACTTTTTGCGCGTTGCGCTTCGTCTGGGTTAATAACGTATTCTCCGTCAACCATACCAACGACTACGCTACCCGTAGGGCCGGCAAACGGAATATCCGAAATGCTGATTGCGATTGAACTGCCAAGCATTGCAAGAACTTCAGGTTGAACGTCAGGTTCAACTGAAAGAGCGGTTGCAATAACTATAACGTCGTTAAAAAGCCCTTTGGGGAAAAGCGGACGAATAGGTCTATCAATAAGTCTGGAAGTAAGAATAGCCTTATCAGACGCTCTGCCTTCCCTTTTCTTGAATCCACCGGGAATAGTTCCGATAGAATACATCTTTTCTTCAAAATCAACGCCCAAGGGGAAATAATCCATTCCATCACGGGGTTGAGATGCCATGGTCACGTTGACCATAACTGCCGTTTCACCGCATCTAATAACACAAGAACCGTTAGTTTGTTCAGCATATTTGCCTGTTTCAACGATAAGTTCCCTGCCACCGACGGTGGTTTTAAATACTCTAAAAGTTTCCGTCATTTTTATCTCCTATTACAACTCTAAAATTTTTTTGAAACGGAAGCGCACCTGCGCCCCGCAAATTTAACCATTTAAATAAAGAAAAATTGGGCGACAAAAAATTATGCCGCCCCAACGTTTTACTTTCTCAATTCCAAATCCGCAATAATCTTTCTGTATCTTTCGATGTCGATTTCTTGTAAATACTTCAAAAGAGAACGCCTTTCACCAACCATCTTCATAAGACCACGTCTTGAATGGTTGTCGTGCTTATTGATTGAAAGATGCGCGTTTAAGTGATTGATTCTTTCGGTAAGAAGTGCGATTTGAACTTCTGCCGAACCCGTGTCGCCTTCATGACGACCAAACTTTGCTATAATTTCTGCCTTTTTTGCCTTTTCCATATTCTTTTAACCTCCTATAATTTATGGAATAATTCGCTTTAAACAAAGTAAAGGGTGGAGAACCGCCGAACCTTGCCTAAAGTATCAAGCTTACTTAGTATACCAAAATTTAACTGTTTTGTAAACTGTTTTTTAAGTGTTGACACGTATTTTTACGGCTTTTTAGTTAAATTTAAAGATTTTTCTAACGATAACGTAAACTGCTTTACAAAACTTGCAAACGAATTTGTTATTAGAGCCTGCAAGCCCAACGAATTTACGCCTACACTTTTTATACGTTATGGGGTCTATTTCTTTTAATCTTTCCCACAACTTACGTTTTCTTTCAAAACTTTCGGGTGTGTTTATCTTAATAAGATAAATGCTGTTTATCGTCATCAAAATTGAAACGTGCGACAAAATATATTTATAAAGTTTTGGCGAAACCTTTTCTATCGAGTTAACGTCACATTCAGCGGTTATAATTTCGGTCACTCGGATATGTTGGTCAATGCGTTTCATAATAACGCTTTCTGCAACCGATTGGTCTGCCCTGCCGATAAAATATCTATAAAAATCTACGTCGAGATAATAGAAGGTTTTTACAAAGGGCAACGGCTTACAAATAAAGATGTTGTCAACGTAAAAAGTGTGCTTTGGCAATTCTAAATTTATGTCTTTTAGAAGTTGAGTTTTATAAGTCAAACTGTGCATGGCAATAAACTTGCCAACTGCAAACGGCTTACTTTCTTCAAAATTAAAAATTCTATCAACGGGGAATTCTTTGCGGTAATTTACGAATTTTTGGGTGTTGTCTTCAACGTGTTCGTAAACGTAATTGCTTATAATAGCATCTGGTTCACTTTCGCTTTCAAAACTGCGAATTAAATCCATCATTTTATTAAGCGCGTCTTCATCAACCCAATCGTCAGAGTCAACAACCTTAAAATACTTTCCCGTAGCGTTCTTTAAGCCAAAGTTCACCGCATCACCGTGTCCACCGTTTTCTTTATGAACAGCTTTAACGATTGAAGGGTATTCACTTGCATATTTATCAGCAATTTCTTTGGTGTTGTCTTTAGTAGAGCCGTCGTTTACGATAATAATTTCAGCATCTTCCCCTGCTTTTAAAAGCGAAAGAATACATTTATCCATGTAAGAAGCGGAATTAAAACAAGGCACTGCAAAAGATATAAGTTTCATAAATTCTCCTATCTAAAACTCTTACGAAAAAAGTTTTTCTTTCTTTAATTTAATTTGGTCTAATTTAGCAATATAAGTTGCCACGTCTTTTGGCGAAGCACACCTTTCAATGCGTTCACCACCAAAGAACACGCGCTTAGATATAGCGTTTGCGCCACAGGAAACGTTTTGCGCAATTTCTTCCATAACGTCAATATTATAAACACACGCCTTGTTCGGCTTGGTATATCCAACGTTTTCAAGATTGCCCGCCATATATTTTTGGCGATATAAGTAATAAGGACTATAACCCGCTTTCGTAAGTTCACGATTAGCGTAATCAACCATATTCGCAACAACATCACCTGAAAGTCTTTTTTCACTTTCTGCAAGATATGAACCGCGTTTTATACACAACGTGTGAACGGTTATGTTTTCGGGAGAAAGTTCAATCGCTTTATCAATGCTATTCTTAAAATCTTCTTGGGTTTCCCCGTCAAGCCCTGCGATTAAATCCATATTTACGTCAAATAAGTCTTTAGCCATAAAATATTTTTCAATCACGTCGTTAGCGGTGTGGTTTCTGCCTAAAAGTTTTAAGGTTTTATCCGAAAACGTTTGGGGGTTTATACATATGCGCGTCACCCCGTGTTTTTTCAAAATTTCTAGGTTGCTTTTGGTTATCCTGTCAGGTCTACCTGCTTCCACCGTATATTCAACGCCCGTGTTAATACCGTCTATCGCGCACAAAATCTTTTCAAGATTTTCGTCAGAAAGTGCAACGGGTGTGCCACCGCCTATGTAAATGCTACGCAATTTTTTAATAAGCGGTTTAGCGTGCAAAATTTCATCAACCACGGCGTCTACGTAAGCGTCAACGTGCTTTTGCGCACTCTTTATATCTGCGCTTATGAACGAACAATATTTGCACCTTGAAGGGCAAAACGGAACGAAAACGAAAAAGTCCGTGTTATCGTCGTCTTTTTTATAGATGCCTTTTTGAGTGTCAATAACAGACTTAACCAGTGCGGTTTTTTGTTCGCTAACCTTCATAACGTCAGTAAAAAACGAAGTAAAATCTTCGCCCTTTTCTAACTGCTGATAAGCAAGTTTAGTCGGTCTAATCCCCGTCAAAGCGCCCCAAGGCAAATCTTTTTGAAAGTGCTTTGCTAAACCTTTATAAAGAGAAAGTTTTGCATAACGTTTGGTTAAGCGTTTTTTTTCCAACTCTCCGTCTACGATTTTAACCAAATTTCCGTAAGCGTAAACTTGCCCGTTAATCGTGACGGTGTTGATAAATTTATTTTCGCTCTCCTTAAATCTGTGTCTAATAGTTAAGGCGTCACCGCCGTCAAACAAATTAACCACTTCAATAAGTTCGCTTTCAAATTGTGGCAAGTTAGTATCAATCATAATCAACAAATCTATTAAACTGCCTTTCGTGTGAAAGGGTTGTAAAATCTTCGTGCCCTGGGTAAACGGCGTATTCACCGTCTAAAGCAAACAGCCTTTTAACTGAATTAACGAGCGCGTTTCTATCCCCCGTTGGGAAGTCCGTGCGCCCAACAGATTCTAAAAACAAGGTGTCGCCCGTAAAAAGCATATTATCTATCAAATAGCAAACCGAACCGTCAGTATGCCCGGGCGTGTGCAAAACCTTAAAGTTAAAACCACAAACGTTAATTTCTTGCCCGTCGGTGAGCAAAACGTCCGCCGTCAAACAATCAAAATTGCGCCCAAAATCACGGCTCAAATTGCCGTCGTTTAAAAGTTTTGGCGCATCAAATTCACCGATATAAACTTTCGCGCCGTCGTCTTGCAACTTTTTAGCGTTGCCAGCGTGATCAAAATGCGCGTGCGTCAATAAAAGCGCGCATACCTTAAAGCCGAATTGTTCTTCCGCCTGCTTTATTTTTTTATAATTTTCTCCGCCGTCAATAGCCACGGCTTGCCCGTTATCGTTAACCAAAAAATAAGTGTTAACTCTTAGTGGCCCTGATGATAAGTGGTATAATTTCATTATTAGTTAGCCGTCCTAAACACGTCTAAAATCTTGGGGTCTTGACGAAGTTTATTTATAAGGTTATTAAGTTCATCTTTGCTGTTAAGTCTTATATGGAAGTCAACGGTTGCTTGATTGCTCTTAACGTCCGTTCTGCCGTTGGTAGAAACGATTTCAAGTTTAAATTGCGCAACGGTAGACGCAACGACTGAAAGAATTTCTGCCTGAGTGTTGCCAACAACCTTAATGCCTGCGTTATAAACGCTATCAACGTTATCCGTCCAAGAAACTTCGATAAGCCTATCGTCTTCAACTTGCTTTAAGTTAGGGCAGTCACGCCTATGCACGGTCACACCGTGTCCACGTGAAATAAAGCCCACTATATCGTCACCGGGAACGGGATTACAGCAACCTGCAAATCTAACCAAAAGCCCTGCCATACCCTTAACTTTAACGCTACTATCACCCTTTTTACCCGTCTTAAAAAACTTGGTAATTTCTTGTTGGGGTTGGCTTTTTCTATGGTAATCAATAAGTTTAACTATAACTTGATTAACCGACACAGCACCATAGCCAATAGATGCAAACATTTCTTCTTGTCCGTTAAAAGACATACGCGCAGAAATTTGCAAGAACGCTTCTTCGGTTAAAAGTTCAGAAAGATTAAACCCGCGTCTTTTTGCCTCGGCGTCAAGCATAATCTTACCCGTTTTAACGTTTTCATCTTTCATTTCACGCTTAAAGAACTGTTTAATCTTTACGCGTGCGCTTGGGCTTTTAACAATTTTAAGCCAATCCCAAGACGGACCTTTTGAACTTTGTGAGGTAATTATATCAACCACGTCACCCACTTGCAATACGGTGTTTAGGGGCACCATTTTAGAGTTTACTTTCGCGCCTACGCATTTATTGCCGACTGCAGAGTGGATATTATACGCAAAGTCAAGTGGGGTTGCGTCTTTGGGCAAACTTATAACGTCCCCTTTTGGTGTAAAAACCAAAACTTCGGAACTATATATATCGCCTTTAAGAGAGTTCAAAAATTCTTTACTATCTTTAAGCCCACCCTGCCATTCCATAACTTCTCTAATCCAAGTTAGGCGAGTATCAAGGTCGTCTGCGATATTTTTCTTTTCTTTATATTTCCAATGCGCCGCGATACCGTATTCTGCAGCGTGGTTCATTTCGTAAGTTCTAATTTGAATTTCAAAAACCTTACCGTAATTAGTGACGACCGTGGTGTGCAACGAGCGATACATATTAGGCTTAGGCGTAGCAATATAATCTTTAATGCGCCCTGGAACAGGTTTCCATTTATGGTGGATTTTGCCAAAAACTTCATAACACTCGTCAACGGTGTTTACGATAATTCTAATGGCAACAAGGTCGTAAATTTGGTCAAGCGTTTTATTGCGCTCTTTCATCTTTCTATAAATACTATAAAGATGCTTTTTCCTACCGTAAACGTCCCCGTTAACACCTGATTCTTTTAATATAGTTTTAACTTCGTCAACAACGTGGTCAACGAGTTCTACGTTAGCCTTTAAGCGTTCGTCAATATTAGTAGACAAATATTCGTAAAATTCGGGTTCTAAATATTTCAAGCACAAGTCTTCAAGTTCGCATTTAATTTGCGAAATACCAAGCCTGTGCGCAAGTGGTGCGTAAATTTCAAGCGTTTCACGCGCCATGCGTTGTTGTCGCTCGATAGACAAAAAGTTAAGCGAGCGCATATTATGCAAGCGGTCCGCAAGTTTAATGATTATAACCCTTATATCCTTTGCCATCGCAACGAATATTTTACGGAAGTTTTCAGCCTGCTCTTCTTCTTTAGAAGTAAACTGAATTTTATCAAGTTTAGTGACGCCAACTACGAGTTCTAAAACCTCTTCGCCAAATTCTTTCTTTATATCGCCTTCTGACACGGGTGTATCTTCAATAACGTCGTGCAAGAACGCCGCAACGACGGTTGCTGCATCAAGCCCTAAATCAATCAAAATACCCGCAACGGTACAAGGGTGAATAAAATATTCTTCACCCGATGCGCGTTTTTGATTGGCGTGCGCCTTCCTCGAAAAATCATACGCGTGCTTAAGCATTGCGTAATCTTTACCGTTATAAGTCTTTTCAAGTCGTTCTAAAATTTCTAACATAACTAAACCTTTAACGTATAAATTTTACTATATAGTTTAGAATTTGTCAATGCGTTTTTGACATTTTGGTTAAATACGAAAGTGCCGTTTACAACTGAGAATATGCCTAGTTCTAAAAAAGTTTCGGTGACGAATATCGCTTGATATAAATTTTCGTCAACTATATATTTTTGGCAAAAATCAACCGTGCTAATAAAACTCTTATTGCTAAGTGCTTTTAGTGATATAAAAATACGTTCAAAATCACTTCTATCCGTGCTAATTCTATCTAATAAAGTATAACTTAACGCGCCCTTAAAAATGCTAACTTTGGCTTGCGTTTTATAATATTGTAAAGGTTTATCCAAATAAACTAATCGCCTGCAATCTTCAGGTATCACCGTTGGGCAAACCACAATTTCGCCACGAGCGCGCGTGCAGTCGAATAAACTAACGGGCAAATTATTGAGTTGTGGATAAAACTTAATATTTTCAGGATTAGAAACTACGTATAGCGCACTATTAACGTTCTCTAAAATTTGGTCTATTTGTTCAACTTCAGGGCTTTCGTCATCACTAATTAAATTAACTAAATTATTGCGGAAAACGTATGGCGCAATACTTTTATAATCGTCATATTCAGGCAAAACGTATCGCGAATAACCTTTCAAATATTCCCTATTTTTAAAGGTTGATAAATTAAACTCGAAAACTACTTTTTTGTTTATAGGGAGTGATAAAGGCAAAACGTTTTTTTCACCGTTAAAATCAAGAATTTCAATGACGTTCGTTCTATAAGAATAGTGTGGTGAACCGTTTTTTAAAGGCAAAGAAGTAGTTTCACCAACCGTAATTGAAAATAACGGACGCTTATTCCCCACCCCGAAAGGCTCTAACGTCTCAAGTTCTCTTGCGAATTGAAGAGGGGCGTGCGAAGTCAATTCCCACTCAACCGCAAGTTTTTGCTCACCGCTAACTTGCGCGCTAAACGTTTGCGCATATTCGTTGAGTTTTTTTCTTAAAAGTTCAAAATCTTCTTTCGAAACGGAAACGCCTGCCGCTTGAGCATGTCCACCGTAAGCAATAAGGATATCTTTTGCCGAACAAATTGCGTCGTAAATATTAACACCGTCAACACTGCGGGCAGAACCTTTAAAAAAGCCGTCGTGACCAGCAAAAACGATAACGGGGCGTGCATATTCTTCAACGAGTTTTGCCGCCACGATACCAACGAATCCTGCGCGCCAATTTTGGTCTGCAACCATAATAATACCGTCGTTATCAGCGTTAGTTTGAATAATTTTTTGTTTTGCTTCGCGATAAATTTTATCGCATTCCGTTTGTCTTTGAACGTTATATTCACCAAGTTTAACCGCTAAATCAAAAACGGTGTTTGGATTTTTATCAATAAATAATTCGAGCGCAGAGCGCGCGTCACCCATGCGCCCACCAGCATTCACGCGTGGAGCAACGTTATATGCAAGCGTTTGAGCCGTCACTTGTTTATTTATTTCACCTAAAAGATACTTAAACGGCAAGCGCAATTTTCTTTTATCGTTAAAAATTTTTAAGCCTTCAACGACGATATTTCTATTTTCATCTAACAAATCCATGCTATCGGCAACGGTTGCCAAGGCAACTAAGTCAAGGTAATCGTTTGCCTTCTCGCCAATTAACGCATAGCCTAATTTATAAGCAACCCCCGCCCCACAAAGTTCTGTAAACGGATATTTTTGCCCTGCAATTTTGGGATTTATTTTAATGCAATCGGGAAGAATTAAAGGCGGTTCGTGGTGGTCGGTCACTATAACGTCAATCCCAAGCAAGTTTATTTCTTTAATTTTTTCGGCATCGCTTATTCCACAGTCTACCGTAATAATTAAATCGATGCGTTCATCTTGATTTAATTGTTCTATCGTTTTAAGGCTTAATCCATACCCTTCGTCACGTTCAGGAATATATGTTGACGCTTCAATCCCAAAGTCTTTCAAGCAATAATATAAAACGGAAGTTGCAGAAACACCGTCCGCATCATAATCACCAAAAATTAAAACTTTTTCCCTTCTTTCTTTTGCAAGTTTTATTCTATTCACCGCATCACAAACGCCGTCTAATAAAAGTGGATTATAAAACCACTTTTTACCAGGGTTAAGAAAAGTTTTAACTTTATCAGAAGTGTCAACTCCACGGCAAAACAAAAGCCTTGCGGTATCAAAAAGGATACCACATTCGCTTGCGATTGAACTTATTTTATCAATCTCCTCTTTCGTTAAGTTTTTGCCGTAAACAATTTTCATAAACCAACTCTATAATAAATCGAATAAGGCGGAAATTGTTTCCGCCTTAAATTTTAAAACTAAACTAACTTAATAATTGTTTAAGCGTTTTTCTTTTTGCGCCCTTTAATGCTTGCCCAAATGAGCGGAGCACCAAAATAAGAAGAGCAAAGCGCACAAATACCCGCCAAAACAAGTTGCCCTGCAACTATCATCAAATAAGGTGTGATAAACGCAAAGAGTGCAACTGCCGAAACCGCAATAGCAACGGCGATAAACAAATATTTTCTTAATTCCTTAGCCATAACTTTATCAGCAATTTGCCAAGTTGAAAGTTTTGCGTTAGCAGTATTCTTCAATTCTTCTTTGCATCTTGAAAGGGTTGAAATTGCAAGCGCACCTGATAAAAATATTGAAAGTGCAATTCCAAATCCAACGAACGGATATGCTGGCAATCTAGTTATACCCATAAGTGCAACGAATAATAGACCTGCTAAAATACTTGAAAAAATGGTTGCGGTTGCGCCGGATAGTTTTTCCATTATCAAAGCGTAAACGAAAATTACTATTGCGCCCACACCGATTGCGAGCAACAACCAACCTATTTCAAAATAATCGTTGCCGATAACCGAACTATATTTTGCAGTCACTTCAATGGTGTCTGCACCGATAAGATTGCCGTTTGCATCTTTAACCAAGGTGTCTATTTTATCTTGAACGTAAATCGTAATTTCTTCTTCGGTTATGTTTGCTTTTTGGTTTAATTTATAAATGAGCGTCTTTCCGTCGTACATTTCTTGGAAAGCATATTCTGAAGTGTCTATTCCTTTATCTTCAAAGAACTTATCGGTTGAAGATTTTAACACTGATTTAGCATTACCAACGCTATTATCAATGCTAACTTTAACTTCATAAGAATTTTTAAAGTCAATTGCTTGGTTAAACCCGAAGATACCGAAAAAAGTCATTCCGATAACGAGAACTGCGAGTGCTATAACGATAAACAATTTATATTTTTTATTAAGTGCGTTCATATTACTCAACCTCCTCTACCGAAACGTTTGCTTGGCGTTTAAAACCAAGGAACTTTTCTTTATCTTTAACGAGTGGAGTGATAAGCGCGTTATACATTCTCGTGAAAACGAGTGAAGAGATAAGCGCAACGGCACAGCCGATACCAAACGTAATTGCAAAACCTTTTATAACGCCACTTGTAAAGGCAAATAATGCAAGTGCAAACACTATCGAAACAACGCAAAGGTTAATAACTGGAACGAGCGCAGACTTAAAGCCCTTATTAACCGCAGCTTTTGCGGTTTTTTGAGTGGTGACGAATTCTTCTCTAACGCGTTCTGCTAAAATAACCATAGCAAGCGCGTTTACAACAGTTGCCATAATCACCCCGACTACACCGCCCATATTAAGAACGATATTAGGCACGCCGATTAATAACCAACCTTGCGCTAAGATAGACAATAAACTTGCAAGGGCAACGGTTATTCCAAAGCCCTTATAAACGATAACCATAAGCGCCATAAGAACAACTGCAACGGTTATTATTGCAACGGCACATTTAGTTGCGATATCTTCGCCGTAAGGTGAAGAAACGTTAACGCCGTTATCAACGTCATACTTATAAGCAAGTCCACCGCTATTCATTTGAAGAGCCATTTGTCTTGCCCCCGTTTCTTCAGGGCTATATAAGTGCATAACGCGTTTTGTGAACCATTCGGAAAGTTTTGCAACGTCGTTGTCAAACAAAACGTTTTCCGTGCCGTCAGCTTTTTCGCCAAGCGTAATTTTTAAATTATACGATTCGTTATCGCCAATGGCTTTAACGAGCGCATCGTATCCTTCTTTAGTAAACTCAATATCGATGCCATAACTACCCGTCGTCACTTCGCCTTTGTATTTAGCAGATTGAACAACTTTAACGTCGGTTAAAATTTCGGTAAGCGAATCTTTTTCCGCCCCGCCGAAAAATTCAAGTTCGCCGTAAGCCGCAACTACTGAAATATCACTTGCAAGCGATTGCGTGGTTTTAGTTTCAATACGGATATCGTAGTCAACAGAACCTTCGTCCATACTCTTTAAGGCTTTAACTGAAAAAGCACTATAACCAAGTTCTTTAAGCCTATACTCTAAAGTATCGATAACTGAATCGATATTGTCGCCAACTTCTTTTTGATTGTCGTCAGAAAGAGTAAGCGTGTAAGCAGTTCCACCTGCCAAGTCATAATCCAACTCTACTGCGCCCAAAAGCGAGTTATAGTTCTTAATTCCTATTGGGAAACGTATAAACGTCATAACCAACACGAACGCCACTATTACGCTAATAATGGACAATAAAGTTATTGATTTTCCTTTACTCATTTTTGCCTCCGATACGGGATTGCATACTTCCCGCTTAATTATAACAAGCCTATCCTAAGAATTATACAACATAAACACAATTTGGTCAATAAATTTTTCCAATTTCTTACTATTTTATCTATATTTTTTTAAAAAATAATTAAGTCAGTGAATTTAGCCGACAAAAAACGCCTTAAAATAAAAATCAAGGAGCGCGTGTTTTCGTCCCTTGATTTTGTTTTTAGATAAAAATTAAACACTTCCGCCGATAAGCAAGGCTAATCCAACGGCAACGGCTAAACCCAAAATAATTGCAATAGCAATTTTAAGGGGTGATTTTGGCGTTTTGCCGTAAACTTTACCCGTATTTCCGTTAACGAAAAAGTTGTAAGCCTTTTTCTTAAAAACGTAATTTCCAACGTAGACGGGTAGCATAACGTATTTATAAGTGACGTCACAATGGTTAGTTGAAACGTTTAAGTAAGCAACTCTATCGTGAACGTATTGCCCTAAAATAAGTCTGCGCAAATCAGAGTCAATGCTTTGTTTTGCATCTTCCCAACAGTCAACGAGTTCTTTATCGTAATGATACGCCATAAATCCAAGCATATATTTTTCTTGATAATCGCAACTGTTGTTAGTGTCAAATGGTGAAATCTTATTGAGCTCTCGTTGACCGAATTTTGTACCAGCGGTCACGAGCAAATCGTCGTAATTCCAATTAAACGTTCCGCATATATTGCGCCAAACAACGTAAGTTTCCGTGCGTCTGTTTTTACCAGAACCAACCGTTCTCGTTCTCGTTTGCCCTATTCTACCTTGATAAAAAGAAGTGGTTTTTGTATCAAACGTAAAGCATGGTGTATACACCCCTTTAACGTGTTCGGCATCAACCTTTTTCTTAAATGAGCGTGGCGCAAAAAAACGTTTTTTTGCCCATGCTTGCGCTAAACCAACCGCGTTTTTATCGTCAATGGTAAAAGGCAAAAGCGCGTTCGGCTTAAGCCCTGCTAAATCTTCACTTTTTCTAACGTGCGCCGTTCCACAAAAGGGGCAAGATTTTGCCGTTTCACTTTGATTTAAAACAACCTTTGCGCCACAGTTATCACAAGAGAAAACAACCGTTTCTTCTTGCGACCATTTTTCGCCAGAAAAAAGCCCTTCCCTTAAATCGAGTTCGCGCGCAAGAGACGTTTGCCCAAACTGTTGTTTCGTTCCACAATGTGGGCACACCAACGACTGTTCTTCAGGGTCGAACACCATATTCGAACCGCAAGAAGAACATTTAACAGTTTCGGTTTGCGTTTGCTCGTTATCAAAATCCTCTCTTAAAAGTTCAGACATAAACTCTAAATTACCCTAAATTAAATCTTATTCAAAATCATTTAATTCTTCAAGCATTTTTTGAAGGTCTGCACCGTGAACGTCAGCCGCTTCGCCAACCGTTTCGCCGTGAGCGAGTGCACATCCTAAACAATGCATGCCGTGTGACATAAGAATATCCCCTGCCTTGGGGTTAAGTTGAATTGCTTCAAAAATAGTGGTGTTTTCAGTAATTTTATTTGCCATGATAGCATCTCCTAAAAATTATTATTTTCGCATAAACGCTTTTACATATTTATTATAAATAAAAATTAACGCCAAGTCAATCTTTTATCGCTTTTTTGTTTTATTCATTTATAAATGTTTGCGCGCCCGTCACTTAATGGCCGAACTAGAGCCGTTCTGCTAAAACTCTTCCAAACACAAAGGGCACACCACAGTGTGCCCTTTTATTATTTTTTATCAATTCTTTTTATACTTGTGTGTTTTCAAGTGATGAGAAGCATCTCCGCTTCGCTCCGATGGTCTCGCCCGTCTTTGTGCGCCCGTCACTTAATGGCCGAACTAGAGCCGTTCTGCTAAAACTCTTCCAAACACAAAGGGCACACCACAGTG
>SVHO01000014.1 GCA_015055725.1 Clostridiales bacterium
TATTAGCAATATCCATAAGAACCTGCGTTCTCTCGCGCGCTTGTGCGTTTTCATAAGCGGGGTCGTGAACGTCTAAAGCGTGCCCGATATCTTTTAAGTGGCGCGTCACTGACTTTGTTATATCAATTTTTTTAAGTGTGACACCATACGCCTTAGCAAGTTTTATTGAATTTTCAAGCGTTCTTGAACTCGTGCCAAAACACGGCATAGTTATTGCTAAAACGTCTTTAACAGGACGATTAAGCATTTTAATTGCTTTAACGGATACAATCAATGCAAGCGTTGAATCAAGTCCACCAGAAAGCCCTAAAACAACTCTGTTTGCATTTGTGTGCGAAAGACGTTTTGCAAGTCCGTTTGCTTGAATGGTTAATAAAAGTTCTTCTTCCCCGTAGTTAATAAATGGTGTTTTCTTATACGCTCTATCACTGACGAAACTTTGTGTATCTAAGCAAAAATCGACCGTCACGTATTCTTTTTGATAAACGCTAAAATCTTGTTTAAACGCTTTATTTCTAATATAATCTATATTTTCAACGTCAACGTCGGCATAAATCAAACCATTTTCAAAGGGCGCGTTTTGGCTTAAAATTTCACCGTTTTCACAAATCACGTTATGCCCTGAATAAACGCAATCGGTTGTTGATTCGCCCTTTCCTGCATTGCAGTACAGGTAAGCACACGCGCTTTTTTTAGAATGCTCTTTAATAGAATTTACAATTCTTTTCCCTTCTAAAGAAAATTCGGCAACCGCGCTGTTGTTTATAATTATTTTTGCTCCGCTAACAGCATGAAAGGTTGAAGGGGGAATAACCCCGAATAAATCTTCACCAATTTCAACCGCTAACTTTAACTCACAGTCTTTCTCGTTTGAAAAAATAACGTTCTTTCCAAAACAAACTAAACCGTTTTCAGTTTTAGCGTGATTAAATTTTAAGTAATCAACTTTGTCGTTTGCTACCGCAAAATATTTATTTTCGCTATCATTTAAATAACTTTTTGGTACTACGCCAAGAATTACCCCGTTTGAAATTGCCACCGAGCAATTATAAGTGAGTGCACCGTTTTTTATAGGCGCACCAACGAAAACGACCATGTTTTTGCCCTTAGAATATTCTGCAATATCTTCAAGCGCGTTTTTAACTGCACTAATAAGCGTGTTCTGATAAAATAAGTCGCCTGCAGTACACCCCGTTAAACAAAGTTCAGGGAAAGCGAGTATATGAACACCCTTTTCTTCACCTAAATCAATACCACTTTTGATTTGTGACAAGTTAAAATCAACGTCTCCAACTTTTATTTCAGGTGTGTAAGTTGCACTTCTAACGTATCCTAAACTCATAAAAACTCCTTTTTTTTAATAAAAATGCTAATTTTTATAATTTTATTTTACTACTATTTTTAAGATTTTGCAATAATTTAACAAAATAAAAACAGGCAAAATTGCACTTTTTGCAAATTTGCCCGTTTTTTCACTTTTCAAAGTTTAATTTTATTTAAAACTATTCGCCGTAGCCGTCGGGATTTTTGTTTTGCCAATTCATAGCGTCACGGCACATATCTTCAAGCGTTTTTTCTGCTTTAAAACCTAAAATTTCTTGCGCTTTAGTTGGGTCTGCATAACACTCGTCAATATCCCCAGGTCTTCTCGGCATAATTTTATAAGGAATGGGTTTACCCGTCGTCTTTTCAAACGCCTTAACCATATCTAGCACGCTATATCCTTGACCCGTGCCCAAGTTAACGATAATAAGCCCCGGATTTTCAACAAGTTTATTTACTGCAAGAACGTGCCCTTTAGCAAGGTCTACAACGTGAATAAAGTCACGAACACCAGTTCCGTCGTGCGTGTTGTAATCGTTTCCAAACACACCTAAATATTCACGCTTGCCAACGGCAACTTGCGTGATATAAGGGCAAAGGTTATTCGGTATACCTTTAGGGTCTTCACCAATCATACCCGATTCGTGTGCGCCGACGGGGTTAAAGTATCTTAAAATTGCAATGTTAAACGAATTGTCAGACGCGTAAAGGTCTTTTAATATATATTCTATAAAAAGTTTGGTGCTACCATACGGATTTGAAGTTGAAAGCGGAAAATCTTCTTTAATAGGAACGCTCTTTGGTTTTCCGTATACTGTTGCGGATGATGAAAACACTAAATTTTTAACGCCGTGGTCACGCATAGCAAACGCCAAAACGAGCAATCCTTCAATATTGTTTTCATAATATTCAAGCGGTTTTGCACAAGATTCGCCCACCGCTTTAAGCCCTGCAAAATTTATAACTGCGTCAATTTTGTTTTCGGTAAAAATTTTATCAAGTATTTTCCTGTCTCTAATATCCCCTTCGTAAAACTTGATTTTTTTGCCCGTTATAATTTCAACCCTTTTAACAGCTTCGTATTTGCTGTTCATAAAATTATCGATACAAACTACGCTGTGCCCTGCATTTAAAAGTTCAACCGACGTGTGTGAACCAATGTAGCCTGCTCCCCCAGTCACTAAAACGTTCATAATTTATTCTCCTTTATAATTTCAACGAATTTTTCATAATATCTTTGCGCTAAAACGTTGCACGCTTGTCTGCAAAAATGCGCTTTATCGCTACTTCCTTTAACCACCTGTGAATTTGATTTAAGGTCGTCCGTATTATAAACGTGCGCCGTGTGTCTAAACTTTTTATAAACTGTTTTATAAGCATCTACAACGGCGTTTACGCTATCTTGATTTTGTTCCAAAATCCAACCTTTGCAAAAAGACGCACTTATAAACGGAACTTCGCCATATTTATTTTTAAAATTAAATATTAAAGTTTCAAGTTTATTTGCATAATAATCGTGTTTTTCATTGTAATCTAAATGCGCGTTTTCATAAATATCGTGTTCACCTTGGTGCCACAAAACTGCAACCACACGATTTTTATCGTTCATAGAAAGTGCGGTGTCAACTAAATCAAACGCTCTTTTTTCAAGTTTATCGCCTGAGCCCCAATGTTTAAGCGCAAAACCCGTTCCGCCAATAGCCGTTTGAACAAGCAAAACCTTTCTATCTTTTTCAAGAAAATCGTCAGCGTATTTTTTAGCAAAATATAGACAAAACGCTGAATTTTTTACACCTTTATTATCCCTTTCGTCAGCAAGCGTTAAAAAGCACTCGCCAGAAGATTCAATTTCAATTCTGTCACCGTAAGGCGTGCTTTCAACGTGCGAAGTAAAAGTGTCGGAAAGCATCATTATGCGCTGGTCAATCGCCCACGGCGTATCCGTTTGCCCTAAGCCGTTGCCCGAAGCGTTTGACTGCCCTGCAACGATTATTATATCAAAGGCATCATTGCTTAATTTATTTACTTTCATAATTTTAATATATCCCGTTTGAGTTTAAGAATTTAACAAAACCCGTTTGCCCTTTTTCATCATTTTTAAACACCGCAGTATTAAACAATATATTTTTGCAAACTTGATTAACTCTATCAATAACGCGCTTTTCTGCTTGCTCTTTATCTTTTGATAAGCCTTCTTTAACAAACTCACTAATCATATTTCTATGCGCGTATAGATAGTTATCTGGGTTAGCAATATCTTTTTCGTTATAAGGCGTTTGACCACAAAGAATATCCGCTATCATTGAAAGTTGTTTTTTCAATCTTCCCGGTAAAATAAACAAGCCCATCGCTTCAATTAAGCCGATTCCTTCTTTTTTAATATTGTGATATTCGGGGTGTGCGTGGAATATCCCGTCTGGGAATTGTTCACTCGTCCTATTGTTTCTAAGTATCATATCAATGATATATTTATCGCCCACCTTTCTACAAACAGGAGAAAGTGAATTGTGGCGAACTTCACCCGTATGAGATAAAATTTCACAATCAACGTCAGAATAGTTTTGCCAACTGTTTATAATATCGGTTGCAAAAGATTTTATATCTTGTTTTTGGCTAGATTCAAGCCTAATAACGCTGTTATACCAATCAACTATCCCAACTTTAACGTTCGGATATTTTTGTGACTTAAACTCTTTAAGAAGGGGTGCTTTGTGCATAGGCATCAAATGCTCTCCACCTTGAAAATGCTCGTGATTTAAAATTGACCCACCAATAATTGGTAAAGATGCGTTTGAACCAATCATATAATTAGGGAAAAAGTCCACGAAGTCTGTTATTTTATCTATCGTGCTAGAATTTATGTTCATTGGCACGTGATTGTTTGAAATAGCAATCATATGCTCGTTATAATATGCGTATGGCGAATATTGAACGAACCAATCTTCCCCACCAAGTGAAAGTGAAATTGTTCTAATATTTTCACGCGCAGGGTGATTTAAGTGCCCTTCAAACCCTTCGTTTTCCTTACACAAAAAGCAAGCGGGATAGTTTGCTTTTTTGGGCGCGGTTAAAAGTTTTGCAATTTCCTTGTTGTCCTTTTCGGGTTTGCTTAAATTTATAGTTATTTCAAGATATTTATCCCCGTCTGGATAAGTCCATTTTAAGTTTTTGCTAATAGCAGTCTTTTGCACGTAATTACTTTTAACCGAAAGATTATAAAAATATTCACACGCTTTTTCAATCCCTTGCTCGTTTTTAATTTGCATAAACGTTTGATTTACCTTTGAAGGCAACGGGCAAAGAATACCAAATATATACGTGCTATATAAATTTTCTAATCCTTTTTGAATAAAACCGTTTTGAACGGCATATTCTTCAACTTCAGAAACCAAAATATCAGGCACGTCAAGTTGGTCAATAAAACTTAAATCACCAACTTCAGTTGCAGGTTCACTCAACTTAAATTCACGCAACAAAATGTTCCTAAAATAAATTTCGTCACGCGCGTCAAGGTGCAAAAACGCCTTTGCATATTTTAACAATTTTTCAATAAGAATTTTTCCGTCAACCATATTCCACTCCTTATTCAATACGTAAATTATACACTATTTATAATCAAAAGCCTTTATAAAAGGGCAACGTTTTTTTGCACTAAAAAACTTTTATCTTGCTTTGTTTGCATAATAGTGATAGTATTTGCACTCTCTGTTTGAATTGTAAAGCTTTCTATCTCTATCGCACTTTTTACCAAACTTGTTTTCAAACCCTTTATCGCTCGTTATAACAAAGCACGACCACCTATCTAGTTCTTTAACCACTTTCCCAAGCATTTTATAGCACTCTTTTGCCTGCTCTTTATCATATACGCGCTCGCCATACGGCGGATTAGTCACTATCGTTCCGAAAGACAGAGGGCAAGTAAAGTTTGCAACGTCTTTAACGTCAAAATTTATATAATCGTATACTCCTGCCCTTTGAGCATGGCGTTTGGCAAGTTTAATTGCCTTGGGGTCAATATCCGAAGCGAAAATTTCAATTTTTCTATCCAACTGCTCGCCGTCTTTTGCCTGTTCGTATGCCGTTTGATATAACTTTTGGTCAAAGTTCTTCCAATCGTTAAAAGCAAACCTTCTATTTATTCCACCTGCAATATTAAGCGCGATTCTTGCCGTTTCTATCGCCAACGTTCCCGACCCGCAAAACGGGTCTGCAAACGGGTGCTCTCTATAATAATCGCTATATAAAACGAGTGCCGAAGCAAGCGTTTCTTTAATGGGTGCAATTCCAACCATATCGCGATATCCACGTTTATGTAGCCCAGCGCCACTCGTGTTTATTAGCACGGAAACAACGTCCTTAAAAAGCCAAAACTCCACTTGATAAAGCGCGCCGTTTTCAATAAGCCTATTAGTTTTATAAACTGAACAAAGCCTATCAGATATAGCTTTTTTTACAATTCCTTGACAAGCGGAAACTGCAAACAACTTGCTCTTAACGCACTTTCCATTAACCCAAATTTGCGCGTCTTTTGGCAAAAAATCTTCCCATCTAACCGCCTTGACACCTTCGTAAAGCACGTCAAAATTATCTGCGGGAAATTCAGCCACTTTAACGTAAACCCTATCTGCCGTGCGCAAAGAGATATTTAGCCTTGCAACGTCGTATGCGGTTGCGTTTAAGGTAAGCGTGCCGTTTAATGCAGGCGCGTCTTCATACCCTAAGCGTTTAAGTTCACTTTTTAACGCCTTTTCTACGCCTGACGCACAAGTTAAAGTTATATTCATTTTATCGGGAAAAAATTTATAATCGTTCACGATATTTATTTTAAACAATATTGCCAAATTTTGCAAGCAAAATTGAAAAACAATTTATAATAATTAAACTTATTTGCACTTTAATAAAAGTTTAATTTATACTTATATCAGTTATAACATATATAATAATCATTATATATAGAAACTTTAAGTGATAGTTGACAAAGTTCGGCAAATTTAGTAAAATAAAAGCGTATGGCTATCGTTAATTTGCATTACGGGGTTAAGTGAAAATGAACGAAAACAAAAACACACAAAAGCCGATAAACAAATTATCGCTAAAACCTTTTTATTTGCGTGATTTGGCGGTATATATTTGCACGGCAATCATCGTTTTATTGCTTTTTGTTTTTTTCGTTTTCCCCAAAAACAACCAACCTGCAAAACAAGGCTTTATAGTTAGTGTAAACGGAAAAACCGCCGTCACGGTTAATTTTAATTTAACAACCCCGATAAGCGTTGCAAACGACTTTAATCAATTAGTTAAGGTTGAAAACGTTGATAATGGATTTATGGTCACAATTTACACTTCTACTAGTAAAGACGGATTTAACGAAATTTATTTTAACACGGTTGAAAAAACTGCAAAGGTGACCGAAAGCAACTGTTCTCCTAGAAAAGATTGCGTTCACACCCCTTCTATAAATACGGTTAGCGGAACTATCATCTGCGCTCCGCGCACACTTAAAATATCCCCCGTTGGATTTAACGGTGACGGAACAATCGTGGTGGGGTGAGCATGAAAAAATCAACTGTTTACAAAATTTGTTTAACTGGATTGTTTTCCGCCCTTGCAACCATTGCTTTCGTGATTGAAAGTCTTTTTCCACCACTCTTTATGCCGGGTGCACGAATAGGCGTTTCAAACGTATTTATTCTGCTTGCGACGGCAACTCTTGGTTGTGCAAGTGGATTTACAACTCTAACCGTAAAAATATTGCTTGGCAGTCTTTTTTCGGGCAATATTTCTTCAATAATGTATTCACTCACCGCAGGGCTTATATCATTATCTATCGAGTGCATTTTGATGTTTAAGGTTAAGCGCGTTAGTTTGATAGCAATAAGCGTTGCAGGTGCGGTGATTAACACAACCGTCCAAAACGCAGTTTTTTGCATAATATCAAACACGCCTGAATTTTTCGTTTATTTACCGTATTTGGCAGTTATAGGCGTGATTTCAGGTTTAACGGTTGGTTTTGCCGTTTATCTAATTATTAAAAAACTCCCAAAAAAACTTTTGGGATAAAAAACATAAAAAACGAACAGGAGTTCAAAATTGATTAAAAAAGGAAAAAATTATCCTTACGGTATACACGTTAAGGACATGAAGGAACTTTGCGCGGACAGTGCTATTGAAAAAATGCCTGCCCCTAAAAAAGTTTACATCAGTATGTTGCAACATATCGGTGCGCCTGCTATCCCCATAGTTAAAGTTGGTGATAAAGTTAAAAAACGCCAACTTATTGGCGAAGCGAGTGGCGTGATTTCTGCAAACGTTTTTTCTTCTGTTTGCGGAACTGTTGTTGCCATTGAAGACATCGTAACCGCAAGCGGATTAAAAATGAAACACGTGGTTGTTGAAAACGACGGCACGGATGAAGAAGTTTTATTTGACAATATTGCCGATTTCGAACCAAAAACCATTATTGAAAGAATTCGCCTTGCCGGTATTGTTGGTCTTGGTGGCGCAGGTTTTCCCACCGCAGTTAAGTTATCCCCCTCAACCCAACTTGACACTTTGATTATTAACGGTGCTGAGTGTGAGCCTTACTTAAACTGTGACTATCGCTTAATGATTGAAAATACCGACGATATTTATAGAGGCGTTAAATACGCTGCACGCGCGCTTAACATTAAAAGAATTATTATCGGTATCGAAGCAAATAAGCCTAAGGCTATCGAGGCTTTTGCAAACTATCCTGATATAGAAGTTTGCGTTCTTAAAAAACAATACCCTATGGGCAGTGAAAAACACTTGATTTACTGCACGACGGGTAGAAAAGTTCCTTGTGGAAAAATGCCGTTTGACGTTGGATGTTGCGTTCAAAACATTAAAACGGTTATTGCAATAAAACACGCAATCGAAGATAACAAGGCTCTATCTTCAACCGTGCTAACTATTAGTGGCGGTGGAATTAAAACCCCAAAAAATTTGCGCATTCAAATCGGCACACCGCTTGACGATATAATTGAATATTGCGGTGGCGTTTCAGACGATACTGTGAAAATCGTTGCAGGCGGACCTATGATGGGCAAAATCATGATAGGCACTAATTCATATACTAGAAAAACAAATTCGGGTTATTTGTTCTTGACCGAAAAAGAAACTTCACTTGACAAACCGTCTAACTGCATTAACTGTGCAATGTGCGCTAAAAATTGTCCTATGAGACTTATGCCAATGTATATCGAAGCGTTTGCGCTAAACGGCGAATTTGACAAGGCTGAAAAATACGGCGCTATGAACTGTATTGAATGCGGTTCTTGCGCATATAACTGCCCTGCCAAGCGTTCACTCGTTCAAAGCATATCAATGGCTAAAAATAAAATTAAGGAGATGAAAAAAAATGGCAAATAATAACCTTTTAACTTTCTCTTCTTCTCCACACGTAAAATCACCAAAAACGACGCGCCAAATTATGATTCACGTTTGCATAGCGCTTTTGCCTGCACTTATAATGGGCGTTATCTATTTTGGTCTTAACGCGTTGCTCTTAACGGTTGTTTCCGTGCTTTCAGCAGTTTTATCAGAAGGCGTATATTTGCTTGCAACTGGTAAATCCGTGCGTGAAATTATAAATCAATTTGACTTCACTTCGTGCGTGACGGGTTTATTAATCGCACTTTCTATCGGCGTTCAATGCCCCGTTTATATCCCTGCACTAGCAAGCGTTTTTGCAATAATCGTAGTTAAAATGATTTTTGGCGGAACGGGTAAAAATCTCGTTAATCCCGCCGTGACTGGTAGGGTGTTTGCATTTATGTCTTTCACTTCAATTATGGCAAGTGGTTGGATTGCTCCTTCAATTAACGCGCTTTTCAGCGGTGGTTCATACGACCCCGTATCTGGCGCAACAGTTTTGACGCAAATGCTTTCATCAAACGCTCTCCCCTCCCTTTCTAATTGGGATTTACTTCTTGGAACGGGCGTTGCAGGTTGCATTGGTGAAACTTGCAAAGTTGCACTTATCGTCGGCGGAATTTATCTTGCCGTTATGGGCATTATAAATATTCTTTACCCTGCAATATACATAGCAACGGCTGGTCTATTCGCGGTTGTGTTAAACAACTTCCAATTTACGTATTTCTTGCCATCAATTTTATCGGGCGGTCTTATGCTCGGTGCAATCTTTATGGCAACCGATTACACCACCACCCCAAACACCACTTTGGGCAACGTTATTTACTTTATCGTTTTAGGGCTCGTCACCACGGGTCTTAGAATAGCAACTGGCATTGAAGTTGTTTCATTTGCAATTCTTCTAATGAATTTATTCGTTCCATTAATTGATAAATTCGTTATAAACACACCTTTCGGCTTTGTTAAACCTAAAAACAGGGGGTGCAAATAATGGCTAAATTATTTAAGAACGTTTGGTTTAAGTGCATCACTTGCCTTTTAATTATCCTTGTTTTTTCTGGTTCAAGCATAGCAATTTTAAGCGACCTTTTATACGTTTCCCCCGAAGAGCGCACACAAAGGGGTATAATGAAAGTTTACGGCAAACTCGTTGATTATGAAACTATTTTTGACGTAGACGACGCAAATTATAACGACGACACGCTTAGTGAAGAAGATAAAGGCAAAATCATTTACGACTTCGGGCGCATAAACAAAATCTATGCGGTTGGCGAAAATGAACTTTTGTTCCAATGCGTAGGCTACAAAGGGTTTAAGAACGGAACGGTCACCGTTTGGGTTAGAACCGTGATTAGCGAACAAGCGCCATCCCCCGTTTACTCGATCGTTCAAGTTAAACTTGAAGCAAACGTTAGCCAGTCATTAATCAACAACTTAGGTGGTGGTTATTATTCAAACTTTAAGCTTGTCGACGTGACTGAGGCGTATAAAAACGGCGAATTCTTTACAGCAGATAAAGGCCAATCAAACGCAACCAACTATAACCCGGTTTCCGGCGCAACTTATTCGGCAAACGCTGGCAACAACGCGGTAAACTGCGTGTTATTCTACTTTGGAAAAGGGGGTATTAAGTAATGAAAACGAGTTTTAAAAAGATTGCAACGGACGGCGTTATAACTAATAACCCCACGCTTAAATTAGTTTTAGGCACTTGCCCCACTTTAGCACTCACAACGTTGGCTATGAACGGCATTTATATGGGCCTTGCCGTCACCTTCGTTTTGATTTGTTCAAACGTTATAATTTCACTTTTAAGAAAACTTATCCCAAATCAAGTTAGAATTCCTGCCTTCGTTTTGATTATAGCAACTTTCGTGACTATCGTTAGATTAGTGCTTGATAAACTATTGCCCGACCTTTACGAAGCCTTAGGGCTTTACCTTCCACTTATCGTTGTTAACTGCATAATTTTAGCGCGTGCGGAAAGTTTTGCAAGCAAAAACGGCGTTATTTATTCTGCGTGTGACGGCTTGTTTATGGGAATAGGTTTCACATTAGCATTAACTCTTATGGGCGCGTTTAGAGAATTGCTCGGTAGCGGTGCGATTTTTGGCACTAAACTTTGGGATTTCTCAATCGGATTTTTTGCATCAAGCGCGGGAGCATTCTTCACTTACGGATTGTTTATCGCTCTTTTCGCTTTCTTCTCATCACTTATTTCAAAGCACAACAAAAAGAAAGCAAACGCTAAAAGCGTTAACTCTTGCATAAAGGAGGCTGAATAATTATGGCTGAATTTATTATGATAATCGTTTCGGCAATGTTTATAAACAACTTTGTCGTTGTTCAATTCTTGGGTATTTGCCCTTTCCTTGGCGTTTCAAAAGATTTCAAAAGCGCACTTGGTATGGGGCTTGCAGTCACTTTCGTTATGACTATAACTTGCCTTATAACTTACCCGATATACACTCTTATTCTGGTGCCGTTAGAAATTGAATTTATGGAAATTATCGTTTTCATTTTCGTTATTGCTTCAATCGTTCAAATGATTGAAATGGCACTAAAAAAATTCTCCCCCACTCTCTATAATGCCATGGGTATTTATTTGCCACTTATCACCACCAACTGCGCTGTGTTAGGTGTTGCAGAACTTGTTATTGACACCAAGCAAATTGCAGGTTTAATAGGTATTGCAGAAGGCGCTATGAATATGGGTTTTGCAGTTTTATACGGTTTGTTTGCTGGTTTAGGCTTTACCCTTGCAATAGTTCTTATGAGTGGTTTAAGAGAAAAAGTTGCGCGCTTACCTATCGCGAAATCGCTTAAAGGTTTCCCAATCGCTATGATTAGCGCGTGCTTTATTGCAATGGCGTTTTATGTGTTCGCGCTTATTTAGGAGGATAAAATGTTAGAATTATTATTAAGACCTATAAATGCGCAAACATTACTTTTAACGATTGCCATCGTTGCCGTCGTTTCAGTTATCTTTGCAGTTCTTATCGTTTTGGTTTCTAAACTTTGCGCGGTAAAAGAAGATGAAAAAGCAAAAGCCGTTTCAGAACACCTTGCAGGCGCAAATTGTGGTGGATGCGGTTTTGCTGGATGTGCAGACTTTGCAAAAGCACTTTCTGAAGGGAAAGCCTCAATCAACGATTGTGGCGTAACTGCAAACGAAGAAAAAGAAGAAATCGCTAAAATTTTAGGTATCCCTTTCTCTGCAACAGAACAAACCTTTGCAGTTGTAAAGTGCGCAGGTGGAAACAACAGTAAAGACAAATTCAATTACGTTGGAAATTACGGTTGTGACGCCGAAATAACCTATATGAACGGCAGAAAACTTTGCCCCGAAGGTTGTTTGGGGGGCGGTTCGTGTGCAAGCGTGTGCGTTGGTGACGGCGTTAAAATTATAAACGGCGTTGCCGTTATTGATAAAAACTTATGTGAATCTTGTGGCGCGTGTATCAAAAAATGCCCGAAAAACCTTATAGAACTCATACCAAAAACGGCAAAAGTTTACGTTGCTTGCTCAACCAAATGCCGTGGCAAAGACGTTATGACCGCCTGCTCGGTTGGTTGCATCGGTTGTGGATTATGCGCTAAAAACTGTCCACAAGGCGCAATCACAATGGTGGATAATTTACCTGTGATTGATTATTCAAAATGCAACGGCTGTTTAACTTGCGTCTCTAAATGTCCAAGAAAAACCATAAAAGAAATTTAAGTATTCTTTAATCATTATTAAAAAGCACGGATAAAACGCGTATTTCGTGCTTTTTTTACAAATTTTGCAGTATACTTGACAAAGCACATATAATAAATTATAATTAAATCATCAATTTATTTCAAGGAGAAAAATAATGAGCCTTTTCAAAAAAGAACCAATCGTTTACACTGGAACCGTTGGAGAAATCGTTAGAATTCCGTGCAGACACAACTCAAGCAACCTTATTTTTACGGGTACAGACAAAGAAATTAAAATTTTAGAAGCCTTGATGGGACCAAAACACGAACGCAACAGAACCAATATGTGGAATATGGATTATTTTGGTTTCACCAACATGAAAGACGCTTCGTCAGTTAGTTATACAACAGGTTATACCGCAACTCATACATACGGCAACAATTATTCCATCAAAGAAAACAAGCACTCAGAAAGTGATTATATTTCAATGAAAGTTGTTGTTGGTGCAACTCCAGAAGTTGCTCAAGACAAAAAATCAAACGTTAACAAATGGATTAACGCTGTTTCAAAGCCAACAAGGTCTTTAGGTTGGTGGATTGTCGGTATTTTAACCACCCCAATTATCGTTGGTTTATTTATGCTTGCAGATGGTGTTTATAGAATAGGACTTTCACACGTTAAAAAAGCATGCTTAAGGAAAGCAAAAAAATCATACAAGAAACTTGGGAAAGTTGTTATTTTCTAATATTTTTTAAAAATTTAGCCCCGTGCAAAATAATTGCACGGGGCGTTTTTATTTGTATTAAATTTTTTCTTCTTTTATAAGTTCGCCGTTTAAATCTTTCAAAATTACAACACCATCATTAAGAAGTATATAACTCTTTGGCGTGTTGTTTTTTGGAAGAGAAACTGAGCCGGTGTTTGCAATCAGTTTTTCGCCATATTTTTTTATAAAGCCCGTGTGAAAGTGCCCGTAAATAATCGCGTCAAAATCAGTTGCAGGCATATTATTTTCATTAAAAACGTGTCCGTGCGTTAAAAAAACCGTTTTGTTTGCGCTAACTAAAACCACGTCTTCAACAAAAGAAAACTCTGAAATCATAGTGTCCACTTGGCTATCACAATTTCCTTTAACAACTATAAGGTTTTGCTTTATGCCGTTAAGTAATTGCGCCACCTTCATAGTTTGATAACCATCAGGCAAAGGGTTTCTTGGACCGTGATTATAAACGTCACCTAAAAGTATAAGTTTATCCGCTTTTTCTTCGTTAAAACGTTGTATTAATTTTTCACAGTCTGTGCTTGAACCGTGCAAGTCAGACGCAATTAAAAACTTCATTTTATTTCACCCGTTTGGTTTATTAAATCAAAAACGACTTCTCTTGCAAGTATTAACCCTGCCGTTGCCGGCACGAAAATCATACTTGGCGGAACAGATTTTCCGTTTTCTCCGCAAACCGTGTTGTTTTTTATAGTTTGTTCTTCAGAATAAACGACTTTAACGTTAGATATGTTTCTATCCTTTAATTCACGGCGCATAACGCGTGCAAGCGGGCAACCTTTAGTCTTTTCAATGTTTGCAACTTTAAGCATAGTAGGGTCTGTTTTGCCACCCGTTCCCATACAAGAGATAACTTTAACACCCGCTTTTTTTGCGCGCTCTATAATTTCAAGTTTGGCACTTACCGTGTCAACTGCATCAACCACGTAATCGTAAGCGGATAAATCGAACTCATCAGCATTTTCAGGCAAGTAAAAGACGTTAAAGGTTTGAACTTGTGCGTTAGGGTTTATTTGTTTAACCCTTTCTTTTATCACGTCAACCTTAGCCCTACCGATATTTTCAACCGTTGCTATAATTTGCCTATTTAAATTGCTTTTTGCAACCGTGTCACTATCAAAAACAGCAATTTTACCAACACCGCTTCGCGCTAGGGCTTCAACGGTATAACCGCCAACACCCCCAACGCCAAACACCGCAACCGACGACTTAGCAAGTTTATCAAACGCTTTATCGCCTATAAGCATTTTTACCCTTGAAAAAGTTTCCATTATAAAAGGTGAATTCCTTTTTTAGAGTTTTCGTCTATACACTCGTCAGACCAAACTGAAGATTGAACTTCGCCTATATGCGCTTTGTTTAAAAAGTACATGCAAAGCCTTGATTGACCGATACCACCACCTATGGTTAGGGGTAGCGTTCCATCAATAATCCCTTTACAATATGGGTTTGAAAGTTTATCTAGTTCGCCCTTCTTTTTAAGTTGTTTTTTAAGGCTATTACCATCAACTCTAATCCCCATTGAAGAAATTTCTAGCGCAATACCTAAAACGTCATACCACAAAAGGATATCGCCGTTAAGTTTCCAGTCGTCGTAATCAGCCGCCCTGCCGTCGTGTGGCTTGCCGTCTTTTAACGGCCAACCTATGCGATAAATAAACACCGCGCCGTATTTTTTAGCAACTGCGCTTTCTCTTTCCTTTCTATTTAACTCGGGATAATCTCTTTCGAGTTCAGAAGTTGAAACGAAAGTGATTTCATCTGGCAAATCGTGTTTAATTTGCGGATACTTTTTATTAACCGCAAGGGACAATTTTTTAAGTGCTTTATAAATGCTTTTAACCGTCTTTTTTAAGTATGAAAGTTTGCGGTCTTTTTCAGTTATAATCTTTTCCCAGTCCCATTGGTCTACATAAACGGAGTGAATACAGTCAAGGTCTTCATCACGGCGAATAGCGTTCATATCCGTGTAAAGCCCCGTTTCGGCTTCAAAACCGTATTTAGCGAGCGCCATTCTTTTCCATTTAGCAAGCGATTGAACGATTTCAACTTCTTTCTTCAAAGTCAAAACGTCAAATCTAACGGCGCGTTCATATCCGTTTAAGTTGTCGTTAAGCCCTGTTTCAGGTTGCACGAATAATGGTGCGGAAACACGCGTAAGTTTAAGCGCTTTTGCAAGGTCTTTTTCAAAAGTATCTTTGATAAATTTAATTGCAATTTCCGTTTCCAGCAAGTTAAGTGCCGACTTATACATTTTATTTTATAACTCCCTCGTAAAGCGGATATTTTTCAATAAGTTTTTTAACTTCAGCGCGAACGTAATCAAACGCTTGTTCCTTTTTGTTAATGATTTCAGTTATAAGCTTAGCAACCAATTCGCAATCTTCTTCCTTAAATCCACGGCTGGTGACACTTGGAGTACCAATACGAACGCCACTTGTCACAAACGGTTTTTGTTTGTCGAAAGGTATTGCATTTTTGTTAAGAGTGATGTTAACTTCGTCTAAAAGACGTTCTAATTCCTTACCCGTGATATCTTTATCAGAAAGGTCTAAAAGCATAAGGTGGTTGTCCGTTCCGCCTGAAACGAGGTTTACACCGAGTTCTAAGAACTTTTCGCTCATAGCCTTAGCGTTCTTTAAGATTTGTTCTTGATAAGCCTTAAATTCGGGTTTTAACGCTTCGCCAAAAGCAACTGCTTTACCTGCGATAACGTGCATTAAAGGACCGCCTTGAGTTCCTGGGAAAACAGCCTTATCAATGATTTTTGCATATTGTTCTTTACACAAAATCATACCGCCACGTGGACCGCGCAAAGTTTTATGCGTAGTAGTGGTGACGAAATCTGCATAAGGAACGGGGCTTGGATGAAGACCTGTTGCAACTAAACCTGCGATATGTGCAATATCAACCATCATATAGCAACCGGCTTTATCACAAATTTCCCTAATTCTCTTGAAATCAAAAACTCTTGGATATGCGCTTGCACCGCACACCAAAATTTTAGGTTTAACTTCTAAAACTTGTTGTTCTAAATCGTCGTAATCAATAGTTCCCGTTTGTTCTTTAACGCCGTATCCAACTGCATTAAAATATTTACCAGAAACGGTCACGGGGCTACCGTGAGTTAAGTGTCCACCGTGAGCGAGGCTCATACCCATAATAGTGTCGCCAGGTTGCAAAACTGCAAAATAAACAGCAAAGTTTGCGTTTGCACCGCTGTGGGGTTGAACGTTTGCGTGCTCTGCACCGAAAAGCTTTTTAGCGCGTTCAATAGCAAGCGTTTCAACTATATCAACGTATTGGCAACCGCCGTAATATCTATGTTCGGGGTATCCTTCAGCATACTTGTTAGTAAGCATACTGCCAACTGCAATCATAACGTTTTCAGAAACAAAGTTTTCACTTGCGATAAGTTCGATATTGTTTCTTTGTCTTGAAAGTTCTTTTTCGAGCCCCTCGTAAACTTCAGGGTCGGCAAGTTTAATAGAAGTTAAGTCAATCATTTTATTTTCTCCTTTGGATAAATCCTTGGTTTTTTTACAAATATTTAATAATCATTTGGGAAAGTTGGGCTTTAGTTGAAAGTCCAACCGTCTTTTCTTTAAATTCACCCTTTTTAAAAACTGCAAGGGTTGGAATTGAAAGCACGCCGAATTCTTTTGCAATATCGCCGTTTTGGTCAACGTCAACTTTTATTACGTTAACCTTTTCACCAACCTCCGTTTTAAATTCGTGCAAAATGGGGGCTTGAAGTTTACAAGGTCCACACCAAGTTGCGTAAAAATCAACGAGCGTTGGAACGCTAGAAGATATAATATTTTCAAACTCTTCTTTGTTTAAAATTTCTATAACGTTTTCCATCAATTTTTCTCCTTTATCTCCACGATAACCGAGCAATACTTTAACGAATTTTTAAGTTTTTTGTCGATAACCGCCAAAATAGTATACCACAAAACAATAAAAATTACACTTAAAATAAGCATCCAAATTTCATTTTTAATAAAAACGTAAGTAATAACGGCAGAAAGTGCTATCAATAATAGAGGAACTAAAAAAACGAGCACCGCGCCGAAAAGTTTTGCGTCTTTTTGATTTTCAATTATAACGGTGTCACCAACTTTCGCGTTCAAAGGGTTTTTTGCGTTAAACTCTATACTTGACGCTCCTTTTGGGAATAAGCACATACCACACTTACTGCACTCGTCACGCTTATCCACTTTAACGGTTGCATTTTCTCCGTTAATTTGCGTTATTATCCCGCTCTCTCTCATACTTTAAGCCTTTTTAATAAAGTCACAAAAATCGGTGAATTTAACGGTGTTTTCACTTCCGTCAATCATCTTTTTAACTTTAACTTCGCCCAAAGATAATTCGTTTGAACCGATAACTGCAACGAATTCCGCACCGATTTTATCGGCATATTTAAATTGCGATTTAATTCCCCTGCCCATATGGTCAAAGTCGGCGGAAATTCCGTTTGCCCTTAATTCGTTAACGAGTTCAAACGCCTTTTCGCTTTCTTTTTCGCCCATAGGCGCAAAATACACTTTAACTTTATTGGTGTTTTCAATTTGAACGCCCGTGTTTTCTAAAAGCAACAAAATTCTTTCGATTCCAACTGCAAAACCGATACCCGGCGTATCCGTTCCACCAAGTTGAGCAATAAGCCCGTCGTACCTACCGCCACCGCAAACCGTGCCTTGCGCACCTATATTTTCAGAGACGAATTCAAACACCGTTCTCGTGTAATAATCAAGCCCCCTAACGATATTTGGGTTAATTTTATATTCAACGCCTGCTATATCTAAATAAGTTTTAACTTTATCTAAGTGATTAGAGCAGTCGTCACAAATATAATCTATAATTTTAGGCGCACCGTCGGTTATTTTTTTACACTCGTCGTTCTTGCAGTCTAAAATTCTAAGCGGATTTTTTTCAAGCCTATCACGGCAAAGTGGACAAAGATTATCGTAATTATCTAAAAGATATTTTTTAAGAGCGTCTTCATAGTTTTTACGGCAAACTTTGCACCCTATGCTATTTATATAAAGCGTCACACCCTTAATGCCAACTTTATCCAAAAAAGTTTTAGCTAAAAGGATAGTTTCAGCGTCTATATCAGCAGAGTGCGAACCTAAAAACTCAACGCCGAATTGATGGAATTCACGGAGCCTTCCTGCCTGTGGGCGTTCATAGCGAAAGCATGGGGTTAAATAAAAGAATTTTGCAGGAAGCGCGCTATTGCTTAAACCGTTTTCAACGAACGCCCTTGCTATGCCTGCCGTTCCTTCGGGTTTAAGCGTTATGCTTCTGCCACCTTTATCGAGAAATGTATACATCTCTTTATTTACGATATCAGTCGTTTCACCAACACCGCGTAAAAACACTTCGGTGTGTTCAAAGGTTGGCGTTCTTATTTCAGACGCGCCGAAAAGTTTAGCCGTTTCTCTTGCTTTTTGTTCAACGAATTGCCATTTAAAACTATCTTGTGGCAAAATATCTTTTGTGCCTTTTGGTACGTTAATCATTTTTTATGTCCTTAAAGAATATATTTTTTCAAATCTTTTGCTTTCGTGTCTCCGCCAAGTTTACTTATAACGTAAGCGCGGTCTATAACCACTTCTTTTTGAGTTTCACCAGAAGCCTCAAACGAAATTTCTTCAATCAAGTTTTCCATTACCGTATGAAGTCTTCTTGCGCCGATATCTTCACGCGTGGTGTTCATATCTTCAGCAATACTAGCAATCTCGCTAATTGCGTCATCAGTAAATTTCAAATCAACCCCGTCAACTTTTAAGAGCGTTGCATATTGCAACGTTAGCGCGTTTCTCGGTGTGGTTAAAATGTCTATAAAATCTTGTTTCGTAAGACTATTTAGTTCAACTAAAATAGGAAACCTACCTTGAAGTTCAGGTATTAAATCCGAAACTTTTGAAACGTGGAAAGCACCCGCTGCAA
Source organism: Clostridiales bacterium (assembly GCA_015055725.1). Classification (GTDB taxonomy): domain Bacteria; phylum Bacillota; class Clostridia; order Christensenellales; family Borkfalkiaceae; genus UBA1259. The sequence continues at coordinate 19,143 of SVHO01000014.1, forward strand.
TAAATAAAATGTAATCGGTTTTAATCGAACCGTATTTAGTCATAACGGTTGAGCCTTCAACTATAGGCAAAATATCCCTTTGAACGCCTTCACGCGAAACGTCTTGCCCGCCACTCTTGTTGCCTTTGCCGGCAATCTTATCAATTTCATCAATAAATATAATGCCTTCGTTTTCAGCACGGCGAATTGCTTCTTCATTAACTGAATCGTTATCGATTAACTTATCCGCTTCTTCTTGAAGCAAAATTTTTCTCGCTTCTTTAACGGATAATTTTCTCTTTTTTCTCTTTTTAGGCATTATATCGCCGAAAATACTTCCGATTGAAATTTCCGCGCCACCCGGAACGAGTTCCATTGGCTTAGGATTATCTGCGATATCAACTTCGATAACTTCGTTATCGTAATAACCTTTCTTCAATCCTTCGGCAATATTCTTTTCAAAAATATCTTGTGGTGTTTCGCCCTTATCAAGCCTTCTAACTTCGGCAATAATTTTAACGAGTTTTGCATCAACCACACTACCTGCCTTTTCAGTCACTTTATTAAAGCGTTCTTCTTTAACAAGTCTAACTGCACATTCAACCAAGTCGCGAATCATTGACTCAACGTCTCTACCAACGTATCCAACTTCGGTATATTTGGTTGCTTCAACTTTAACGAAAGGTGCGCCCACAAGTTTTGCAAGCCTTCTTGCGATTTCGGTTTTACCAACACCCGTCGGCCCTTTCATAATGATATTCTTTGGCGTTATCTCTTCCATTTCGGTTGGAGTAAGCCTGCTTCTTCTATACCTATTGCGAAGTGCGATTGCAACTGCTTTTTTCGCACCTTTTTGCCCTATAATATACTTATCGAGTTCCGTGACTATTTGTTTTGGACTTAAATTCATAGTTTAGCACCCCTTATAAAGTTTCACAAGTAATATTATCGTTAGTGAACACACAAATTTCACTTGCTATTTTAAGCGCTTTTTTAGCGATTTCTTGCGCGGAATAATCGGTTTCTTGTCTAAGTGCGCGTGCGGCAGCCAAAGCGTAATTTCCACCGCTACCTATTGCACAAACACCGCCGTCCGGTTCAATAACTTCACCCGTGCCAGAGATAATAAGTAAAGTGTCTTTATCGGCGGTAATCATCATTGCTTCTAACTTTCTCGCCTTATCACTTCTCCAAAGTTCAGCAAGTTCAACAGCGCTTCTCATAAGATTGCCCGAATATTTATTTAGCATTTCTTCAAAGCGTTCTGTTAGAGAAAAGGCGTCTGAAACAGAGCCTGCAAACCCTAAAATAACCTTTCCGTTGTATATTCTTCTAACTTTAACTGCGTTGTTTTTAAATATTACCGATTCACTCATAGTCACTTGACCGTCACCGGCAATAGCAGTTTGCCCGTCTTTTTTAACGGCGCAAATAGTTGTACCCCTAAATTCAATCATTTTCAATCTCCTTTATAAAATCTTTGACTGCAAGCAAACTTCTCTCTGCCAGTTCACGCTTTTTTAGTGCCTTATCTTTCACCACCTTGTTTAAGGGTGGAAGTATGCCAAAGTTTGAGTTCATAGGCTGAAAGTCTTTATTTTCAGTCGTGATATATTTGCTTAACGCGCCGAGAACCGTGGTGTCGGGAATAAGCACGTTCTTTTTACCTTTAATTTTTCTTTCTAAATAAATTGCGGTCATAAGTCCGCTACCCGCACTTTCAACGTATCCTTCAACGCCCGTAATTTGCCCTGCAAAAAAGATTTTTTCGCTATCTTTAAGCGAATAATCTTTTCTCAAAACTTTGGGTGAATTTATGAACGTGTTGCGGTGCATAACACCGTATCTAAAAAATTCTGCTTTTTTTAGCGCGGGGATAATTGAAAACACCCTTTTTTGCTCACCCCACGTCAAGTTGGTTTGGAAGCCAACCATATTATACATAGTTCCGTCGGCGTCTTCTTTTCTAAGTTGCAAGCAAGCATAAGCCCATCTACCCGTCTTTGGGTCGGTTAGTCCAACGGGTTTTAACGGACCGAAACGCAAAGTGTCACGCCCACGCCTTGCCATAATTTCAACGGGCATGCACCCTTCAAACACGGCTGTGTTTTCAAAATCGTGAAGTTTTGCAGTTTCCGCACTAATTAGCGCGTCCATAAACTGCTCGTATTCTTCCTTATTCATAGGACAGTTGATATGGTCGCCGTTGCCTTTATCGTATCTATCGCCAAAAAAAGCGTTTTCCATATCAATGCTTTCAAAGTCAATAATAGGTGCAGATGCGTCGTAAAAATGCAAATCGCCACAAGCATATTGCTTAATCTTTTCAGATAACTTTTGCGTTGTTAAAGGGCCTGTTGCAATAACCGTATATTCATTAAGGTTAACGTCTTCAACGTCTTCACAAATAAACTCAACGTTTTCTTGTTCGCGAAGTTTTTGCGTCACGTAATCAGCAAACTTTTCTCTATCAACGGCAAGCGCGTTGCCCGCAGGAACGGAAGTTTTATCCCCCGCTTCAATGATTAACGAACCTAAAAGGCGCATTTCTTCTTTTAAAAGACCACAAGCGTTGCCGTAAACGTCATTACTCTTTAAAGAATTTGAACAGACGAGTTCTGCAAATTTTTCGCTTTGATGCGCGGGTGTAAAACTTTTAGGTTTGATATCATAAAGTTTTACTTTTATTCCTTTTTTGGCTAGGTAGTATGCCGTTTCTGCCCCAGCAAGCCCACCGCCTATAACTTTAACAGTACACATTATTTCGTATAATCACATTTTTTTGAAGAGCATTTAACTTTGCCTTCAACTTCAATTAAAAAGCCGTCACACTTAGGGCATTTTTCACCCGTTGGCATATCCCAACTCATAAACTTGCAAGTGGGATAACCAGAACAACCGTAAAAAACTTTACCGCCACGGCTAGTCATCTTTTTAGTTGGTCTACCACAATCGGGACACTTACCAACGCTTTCAGTTAAACTAATTGTGTTTTTACAATGCGGATAATTTGAACACGCCAAGAACTTTCCAAACTTACCTTCTCTTTCAACCATTATTCCACCGCACTTAGAGCAAATTTTATCGGTTGGAATTGCAACTTTTTCGTTAACCGCCTTTATGTTTTGACAGGTTGGGTAATTAGAACAAGCGTAATAATTGCCGTATTTACCGCTGTTTATAATCATTGGCGCACCGCATTTTTCGCAAATAACTTCGGTTATTTTTGCGTTTTTAACCTGTTTGTCAAACGGCGCGTAAAAATCAGCGATAAGTTTTTTCCAATCTCTTCCGCCCTCTCCGATATCGTCAAGCGCAGTTTCCATTCTTGCGGTAAATGTTATATCCATTATATTTGCAAAATATTTAACCAAGAAATCAATTAGTTCATAACTTATAGGATTTGGCACTAAATATTTTTTCTCTTTAGAAACGTATTCACGCTTTTTATCCGAAAGTTTTGCCATTATGGTTGCATAAGTTGAAGGTCTACCTATCCCTTTATCTTCCATACTCTTAATAAGCGTTGCTTCGGTATAGCGAACGGGTGGCTTTGTAAACTTTTGTTCTTTGGTTAAACCCTTAAACTCTAAACTCTCTCCGTCAGATAAAGCGGGCAATAAAGCGTTTCCACTTTCCTCGTCTTCTTCTTTCTTGGTATCGTCGTAAACGACGGTATAACCCTTAAATATAAGCGTTTTTCCACTCGTCTTTAAGGTGTAATCACTTGCGCTAACGTCGACCGAAACGCTGTCGTATTTAGCTTCTGCCATTTGCGACGCGATAAAGCGGTCGTAAATAAGTTTATATAACTTAAATTGATTTTTATCTAAAATATCTTTAACGCTTTCAGGCGTACGGCGAACGTCAATCGGGCGGATTGCTTCGTGCGCGTCTTGCGCGTCTTTCTTTGAACGATACACGTTGGGTTTTGATGGCAAATATTCTTCGCCGTAATTTTCACGTATATATGATAACGCACTATTTTGTGCTTGCGCCGAAATTCTAACAGAGTCCGTTCTCATATAAGTGATAAGCGCAAGGTGTCCACGTGGTGTTTCAACACCTTCGTAAAGGCGTTGAGCCACTTGCATAACCTGTGGCGCAGATAAATTAAGCCTAATAGAGCCGTCTTGTTGCAAGGTGCTCGTTATATAAGGTGCGGGCGCGTGCGATTTCATAACCGCGCGTTTAACCCCTTTTACCGTAAAGTTTGAATTTTTAAGTTGGTTTTCAACTGCATTTGCTTCTTCCGCACTTGCAGGTTTATATTTTTTGCCCTTCTTTTCAACGAGCAAAACTTTAAACGCGCTTTTATCTTGCGGTTTAACGCTTGCTTTTAAGTTCCAATATTCTTGCGGTTTAAACGCCTGAATTTCACGTTCACGGTCAACGACCATTTTAAGCGCGACGGACTGAACCCTTCCTGCCGATAAGTTTTCGTTTAGTCTTGAACTTGCCGTTGGCGATATGCTATAACCAACTATTCTATCAAGCACACGGCGTGCTTGTTGCGCGTCGACTAAATTCTTATCGATTTTTCTTGGGTTTGCAAGCGCGTTCTTAACTGCGTTTTCAGAAATTTCGTTAAACTCTATTCTATTTTCTTGGTTTTGGTCAAGCCCTAAAACTTCTGCCAAGTGCCAAGAAATCGCTTCCCCTTCTCTATCCGGGTCGGTTGCAAGATAAACTTTATCTGCTTTTTTTGCTAAACTTTCTAATCTTTTAATATCTTGTTTTTTTTCTGGGGCAATAACGTAATGCGGTTCAAAGTTGTTAGCAATGCTAACGCCCATATAATTTACGGGCAAGTCTCTAACGTGCCCTTTTGACGCATCAACCTTAAAATCGCCCTTTAGGAATTTTTCAATTGTTTTTGCTTTGTGTGGTGATTCAACAATGATGAGTTGCATTTATTCCTCCAAATCGTTGCGGATAAGTCCGAAAACGTTTCCGCTTTTTGAAATTATACCCTTAATCTCAAGTATAGACAAGATAGGGGTTATTTCAAACACTTGCTTATTAAGCAAAGTGCAAATTTTTTCTACGTGAAGTTGCCCGTCTTTTAAAGCCCTTATAATTTCACGTTCACTATCAGTTAATTGAACTTGTTTTTTTGGCGCGCTTTTGCCGTAAAAATCAATAATGTCTTTCGGCGTATCGGTGAGCATTGCGCCACGTTTTATAAGGTCGTTGCAACCAGCCCCTGATAAAACGCCAACCCCGTAAGGCACGGCAAACAAATCTTTGCCGTATTCTTCAGCGTATTCAGCAGTATAAAGCGTTCCACTCTTTATCGCACCGCTAACTATAAGAACACCTTTTGATAACCCTGCGATAATTCTGTTTCTAACGGGAAAATGAAAGGGTTTTGGAATAGTCTCTGGTGGGTATTCACTCAAAACTAAACCGTTTTTTGCCACCTTATCAATAAGTTCACAATGTGCTTTTGGATATACGTGGTTTAAGCCACCCGCTATAACCGAAATTGCTTTCGCTTTAACCGAAAGCGCGGTGGATAAAACTTTTGCGTCAACTCCTTCTGCTATCCCCGTGACAGGCACAAAGCCAACTTCAACGAGTTCTTTAACGTATCTTTCGCATAGCGATAACGCAGACGGCAAACTTTTTCTACTTCCAACGATTGCAAATAGTTCACTATTTAATAAACTTATATCCCCTTTGTAATATAAGACTAAGGGCGGGCAATCGGTTTTTAGCAAACTTTTAGGATAATCTTTTGAAAACACCGTGGTCACGCTAACTCCGTTTTTAGTTAAATTATCAAAAAGGTAATCAACGTAAACGTCTTTTGCGGACTCTAAAATGGTGTTATATTCGTTTTCTCCAAGGTTAGTTAAAAGATAGTCTTTTGCATTTTTTATAAGTTCACTAACCGTGTAATCACGTTCAACTAAATCACATAAATTTCGTTTGTGTTTATATTCAAGACCTAAAAAACTATCTAGATAAACTAAACAAATTTCTCTTTGGCTATAATTTTTCATTTTAAGAATGCCTATAACTTACCGCTTCTAATATATGCTCGGGCCTAATTTCATCATACAAATCCATATCGGCAATAGTGCGAGCCACTTTAATTATTCTACTGCGAGCGCGAGGAGATAAGTGTAAAGTTTCGTAAGCATTTTTAAGAATATCTTCACATGCTTTGGTGAGTTTGCAATACTTTTTAAGTTGTTGTTCACCCATATCGCTATTAGTTAAAATTCCGTCATTTTCAAAACGCTTTTTTTGAATTAAACGCGTTCTATTAACTCTTTCCCTAACGACTGATGAACTTTCACTTTGTTCGTCTTTAGTTAGTTCAGTATATTTAACGCTATCAACTTCAACTTGAATATCTATTCTATCAAGCAACGGCCCTGAAATGCGCGCTTTATATTTTGATATTTGCGCTGGGGTGCAAGTGCATATTTTATCTTCACTTCCGTAATTACCACAAGGGCAAGGGTTCATGCTACCGCAAAGCATAAAGTTTGCAGGATAATCAGCGTTCCCCGTTGCTCTTGAAACGGTTATTTTTCCATCTTCAAGTGGTTGGCGCAAACTCTCCAACGCTGAACGAGTATACTCTGGCATTTCATCAAGGAAAAGAACGCCGTTATGAGCAAGACTTATTTCCCCCGGACGCAAATGCGTTCCGCCACCAGTTAAAGCAATATGTGTTGTAGTGTGGTGTGGACTTCTAAACGGACGGGTGAAAACTATCCCCTCATCATCTTTAAGCATACCTGCAACCGAGTGAATTTTAGTTGTTTCAAGTGCTTCAGAAAAGGTCATATCAGGCATAATGGTGGGAATACATTTTGCAAGCATAGTTTTTCCCGTTCCAGGTGCGCCGACGAAAAGAAGATTGTGCCCACCAGAAACCGCAACTTCCAAAGCGCGTTTTGCTACCTTTTGCCCTTTAACCAAACTTAAATCACTGCCGTACACCGCCTTTTGCCTTTCAACCACAAACTCGTGTTGTGTAAGCGGTTCAATAGGTTTTAATCCTGAAAAGTGGTCTATAACCGCGCTAAGACTTTCACAAGCGTAAACGGTTGTGCCATGCACGTAAGATGCTTCAAGCGCGTTATCTTTGGGAAGAACGAATTTGTTATAACCCATTTCAACGGCTGAAATAAGAATAGGTAAAACGCCGTTAATTCTTCTTAAACTTCCGTCAAGCGAAAGTTCCCCTAAAAAAACAACGCCGTCCGTATCGCTAATGAGTTGACCACTTGCCTTGATAACACCGATAGCAAGCGCAAGGTCAAGCGCAGTGCCTTCTTTTTTAACGTCCGCAGGGGCTAAGTTGGCGGTTATTCTTCGCGTAGGAACTGCCCTTCCACTATTTTTAATGGCAGTGCGCACACGTTCTTTGGATTCTTTAACCGCGGTATCTGCAAGTCCAACCACGTCAAACGCAGGTAAACCGTTATTTACGTCTACTTCAACGCTAATGGGCACTCCCTTTAATCCCGATAAAGTGAAACTTGAAACTTTTGCTAACATCTTTCCCCTAAATAGTAAAATTTTACATTTAAAACCATCTCTATATATAATGTTAAGGACGATTATTAATTTATTATATATTATTTTAATTAAAAAGTAAACGAATTATTATTAAAAAAAAGAACTTACCTAAATTTAGGTAAGTTCTTTTAAGACTATCTTTTGATTTCTTTAACTCTTGCCGCTTTACCGGTACGAGCGCGTAAGTAATAAAGTTTCGCACGGCGAACTTTACCACGCCTAACAACCTGAATATCCGCAACTTTTGGTGAGTGGATTGGGAAGGTTTTTTCAACGCCTACGCCGAAAGACAAACGCCTAACGGTAAAGGTTTCTGAAATGCCACCGTGTTTTCTTGCGATAACGGTGCCTTCAAATGCTTGTAATCTTTCCCTGTCACCTTCAATAACTTTAACCATAACCTTAACGGTATCGCCAACGTTAAAATCCGGAATATTGGATTTGATGTTTTCTTGATTGATAGCGTCAATAATGCTGTTCATTTGCTTTTACCTCCGATTTATTAAACGTTCATTGTCATATCTAATGCAAGAGGAACGCCCAAAGCGTCTATTATAATAACATATTTTTTCATATAAAGCAAGCGTTTTTACATACAAAATGCGTCAATTATATGATTTATTTGCCCGTTTTCAATTTCAATCACGTCGAACCGACAAGGGCAGTCGGTTTTCTTTTCCCTTTGCAAGAATTCGGACGCAACTTTATAATATTTTTCTCTTTTTTTTGCGGTCACCGCTTCTGACGGCAAGCCGAAATCTTCGTTAGTGCGCGTTTTCACCTCAATAAAAACAACGTTTTCGCCGTCAAGCGCAATAACGTCTATTTCACCGCAATAAGTTTTATAGTTGGTTTTTACGATTTTAAAACCTTTCTTTTTTAAAAATTCAACGGCTTTTAATTCGCCGGCTCTACCCAGAAGTTTTTTATAAAAGTTTTTCTGTGCAATTTGCAAGGTCCTATCTCCTTGATTTTTTCAATATGAATTTTTGTGCCGTATCCCTTATGTCTTTCAAAAGAATACTCGGGATAATCTTTAGCAAGTTCTTTCATAAGGTTATCTCTGTACACCTTTGCAACGATAGACGCACACCCTATGCTATAACTCTTGCTATCCCCTTTGATTAAATATTCGGCGTTTATGGGAAGTGCAGTGTCAACACCGTCAACGAGCGTTATATCAGGTTTTATTTTAAGCCCTTCAACAGCCATAACCATACATTTTTTAACTGCGTTAAGTATATTTATTTGGTCAATTTCTTGTGGTGAAATCTCTGCAATACTATAACAAACGGCGCGCTGTTTTATGAGTTCGGCAAGTTGCTCCCTCTTTTTTTCGGTGAGTTTTTTGCTATCGTCAACACCGTCGATAAAATCGCACTCAGGCATAATAACCGCACAACACACGACTGGGCCTGCAAGCGGACCTCTGCCCACTTCATCAACCCCTGCAACGTATTTTGCGCCGTTATTTAAATGTTTTCTTTCGTAAACGAATTTATCCATATCAGTCTAAAATTATTTTACCTATTCTTCCCTTTCTAAAATCGTCTATAACGGCAGTTGAACACCTATCGTAATCATACTCGCCACCACGCCTTAAAAAGCCACGTCGCACGCAAATTGCATTAAACAGTTGGATAGGTTCAACGTCAAGATTTTCTATGCCGTATTTTTCTTTGAGAAGATTGGGATATTTATCTTTTAATTCACTTAAAAGTTCAAACGCTAAATCGTTAAAATCGATATTCGCGTCGTTCATACTGCCAATATACGCAAGATGCTTTGCAAGCGTTTGATTTTCAAACGCAGGGGGCATAGTCCCTGGCGTATCTAAAAGTTCAAGTTCACGAAGCCTAACCCATTGTTTGCCTTTGGTCACACCCGCTTTATCGCCCGTTGTAGCCTTTTTCCCACCACAAAGTGCGTTGATAATCGTTGACTTTCCCGTGTTGGGAATGCCCGCAACCATAATCCTAATCGGCTTAAAAACACCTTTTTCTTTATTGCGGTCAAGTTTTTCTTTTAAAAGCGCAAATATGCGTGAATAAAGCAAGTCCACGGCTCTTTTATCCATAGCGCTAACGGCAACCGTTTCTTTACCTTCGGCTTGAAATTCGCTAACCGTTCTCTTAACGTCTGCCACGTCAACCAAGTCGGTTTTATTGAGCACGAAAAGAACTTTTTTGTTAGCAAAAAGTTTGTTTAATTTATTATTTAACGAAGCACGTGGCGCGCGCGCATCTAAAACGACCATAACGCCGTCAACGGCTTTAAGGTTTTCTTCCATCATGCGCATTGCAGCCGTCATATGCCCCGGGAACCATTGTAAATGTTGCATATTTACTCCTTTTCCACAAGGTCTGGGCGATTTTTAAGCGTGATTTCCCTGCTCATTTTTTCGCGCCACTCGTCAATTTTCGCGTGATTTCCACTCGTTAAAACTTCAGGAACTTTAAGTCCCATAAATTCTTGTGGGCGGGTATAGTGTGGATATTCAAGCGTTCCGTTAGAAAAACTTTCTTGCGCAAGCGACTCTTGGTTAATAACCCCGTCAACGTATCTTGCAACAGCGTCAACCACTGCCATGGCAGGAATTTCACCACCCGTTAAAACGAAGTCTCCAATAGACAATTCTTCGTCTATAAACAAGTCTATAACGCGTTGGTCAACCCCTTCGTAATGTCCGCAAAGCAATAGAATATGCTCACATTTACTGTATTCTAAAACTACTTTTTGATTGAATACTCTGCCTTTTGGCGAAAGATATATACGTTTTGCATTATGCTCGGGGTCAACTGCTTCAATAGCGCTTGCGATAGGTTGGGGCATCATAACCATGCCTGCGCCACCACCGAAAGGCGTGTCGTCACACTTGCGGTGCTTATCCAACGTGTAATCACGAATATCAACGACGTTTATTTCAAGTTTTCTACTTTCAACCGCCCTTCCGATAATGCTCGTTTTTAGGGGGGCGAACATTTCGGGAAATAAAGTTAAAATATCAATCTTCATAACACGAAACCTCCCCTAAACGCTTTTTATCAACGGTAATAATTTTAGCGTTAACGTCAACCTTTTTAACCGTGTCAAGCAAGAACGGGAAACGCATAATTCGCCCGTCTTCACAACGAACGGTGAAAATATCCGTGCGCGCAGAAAACACGTCGATAACTTCACCCACACAATCGCAGTTTTCCGTGACGATTTTGCAACCGATAATATCAACGATAAAATATCTGCCCTCTTCAAGTGGCAAAGCGTTTTCTCTCGTCACACATAAAAATTTCCCACGTAGCATTTCAGCTTGATTTCTATCGTTTATTCCAGAAAACGCCAAAAAAACCACGTTCCCACCTATGGTAGAGGATAAAACGCGATATTTTGCGCCGTCAATAAGCACTTCTTTAAGATTTTTAAAGCGATTTATATCGTCTGTTAAAGGCTGAACCTTAACTTCACCGCGTATGCCTTGCGGTTTGACGATTAACCCGATTTTTAACGTTTCTTGCATTTTTTCAACTTAGAAAAACGGGGAATTAAATTTCCCCGCGTTCCTTAATCTCAATGTTATATTTTTTGTTTTCTTTTTGCGAACCTGCGCGCACTAAAGTGCGGAGCGCCTTAGCTATTTTGCCTTGGCGACCGATAACTTTACCCATGTCGCTATCCGCAAGGATAACCGTCACTGAAACGTTCTTTCCATCTTCAACGATATCGTATTCGATTTGGTCGGGATTTTCAGCAAAACGGCTAACAACGTATTTGATAAGTTCTATCATATCCGCTCCTTAAATCCTAATTATTTGCTGGATTTACGAACCTTAGTTTTAGCGGGCGAAAGTTTGGTGGGCTTTGGTAAAACACCTTGGTTAACAAGGATATTTTTAACGGTATCGGTGGGTTGAACACCTTTAGCAAGCCAAGCTTTTGCCTTGTCTGCATCGATAACGATTTCTGCAGGGTTTGCGGTGGGGTTATAGTGACCAACTTTGTCAATATACGCTCCATCACGTGCGTTTCTCGAATCGGTGATAACGATACGATAGAAAGGTGATTTTTTGTCGCCCATTCTGGTTAATCTCATTTTTACTGCCATTGTTCTTTTCTCCTTTAATGGTATATATAAATTTTATTTTTTTCTTATTTAGTTTTGCTTCAAACGACGCATAACGCCGTTTATTTACTTTAATTTTAATTGTGTAGAAACAAGTTAGGCTAGGCTCGCGACGCGCTTTGGGTGAGATAAACCTTTTTGGTTATCGAAGTCAAAGCGCAAAGCAGAAACGACGCATAACACAGTTTATTTACTTTAATTTTAATTGTGTAGAAACAAGTTAGGCTAGGCTCGCGACGCGCTTTGGGTGAGATAAACCTTTTTTGGTTATCGAAGTCAAAGCGCAAAGCAGAAACGACGCATAACGCTGTTTATTTACTTTAATTTTAATTGTGTAGAAACAAGTTAGGCTAGGCTCGCGACGCGCTTTGGGTGAGATAAACCTTTTTGGTTATCGAAGTCAAAGCGCAAAGCAGAAACGACGCATAACGCCGTTTATACGCAATTAAAAACGGAACATCTTATTATTCTTCATTTGCTTCATCATAAGTTTGGTTTGTTCAAATTGTTTTAGCAAACGATTTACGTCTTGAACGGTTGTACCACTGCCCTTTGCAATTCTCGTTTTTCTTGAAGAGTTTATAACAGAGGGGTTTTCACGTTCATACATGGTCATTGACTGAATTATCGCTTTGTTGATGATGATTTTCTTTTCGTCAATATCTTCTTCACGGATTTTGAACTTTCCACCCATGCCTGGTAGCATTGCCAAAACGTCTTTTAATCCGCCCATTTTATTCATAGTTTCAAACTGAGAAAGATAATCGTCTAAGGTAAAAGAGTTTTCCCTAAACTTCTTCTCCATTTTTTTGGCTTGCTCTTCGGTGACCGCTTCTTGCGCCTTTTCGATTAAAGACAAAACGTCACCCATACCGAGAATACGGTTTGCCATACGGTCGGGGTAAAACTGCTCTAAGTCGCCAAGTTTTTCGCCAACCGAACAAAACTTAATGGGTTTTCCCGTGACGGCTTTCATAGAAAGGGTTGCACCACCACGCGTGTCGCCGTCAAGTTTAGTTAGAACTAAACCCGTCACTTCTAAACGCTTATTAAAGGTGTCTGCAACTTCAACTGCAACTTGCCCCGTCATAGAGTCAACGACTAAAAGAATTTCGTTAGGGTTAACTTGCGCTTTGATGTCCTCAAGTTCTTTCATCAACTGTTCGTCAATTTGCAAGCGACCTGCAGTATCTATAATAACCGTGTCAAACGCATAAGATTTTGCGTAAGCAACGCCTTCTTTGGCTATTTTAACGGGATTGCCTTGCCCCTTTTCAAAAACGGTGCACCCTGCCTTTTCGCCAACCACTTTGAGTTGGTTTATGGCTGCGGGACGATAAACGTCACACGCAACGAGAAGTGGCTTTCTGCCTTGTTTTTTAAGCATTAAAGCAAGTTTTCCAACGAGCGTGGTTTTACCTGCACCTTGAAGCCCTGCCATCATAATAACCGTGGGCGGATTAGATGCAAAATTCAACTTGCTAGCCGATGAACCCATAAGTTCAATAAGCTCTTCGTTAACGATTTTTATGACTTGTTGGGTAGGATTAAGATTTTTAATAATCTCTTGCCCAACCGCGCGTTCCGAAACTTTTGCAACGAACTCTTTAACGACTGAAATATTAACGTCTGCTTCTAAAAGCGCGATACGCACTTCACGCATAGCCGTTTTGATTTCAAGTTCGGTAAGTCTACCATGCTTGGTCAGTTTGCTGAATATATGATTAAGTTTTTCGGAAAGACCGGAAAATAACGCCATTATTCACCTATTATTTGCAAGATACTTTCGGAAGATTTTTTATCCTTTTCATTAAGGCTAATTGCCAAAGCCTTTAACTTATCGTTTTTTTCTTTAACGCGCAAAAGATTTTCATATTCATCTAACTTTTCTTTGACGACTTTTATAACCGCGTAAACGCTTTGGCGAGTGTTTCCGTTCGGCTCTGCAATTTCTGCAAGCGACAAATCAAAACAATAATGCGAAGAAAACAGTTCGCGCTGGCGCTTGGTTAAAAGCCCTTGATAAAGTTCAAAAAGTTCAACGTATCTTAAATCTTTTTCCATGTTAAAAAACCAAAGGTGTAAAACAAATTTGCTTTACACCTTGATATTATACATATAAACTTTACCCTTGTCAAGCATATGCAACAAAAAAAACGGCTTTTTTATCAGCCGTTTTCTTTTTAATTATTTATGCTTTTTTGAATTTTGCTATAACGCCAGGACCCATTTCAGAAGAAATATATTCTCCGTCAACGGTAAACACTGTTTCGTAAGAATAAGTTTCACCTTCGTATTCAGAAACCGTGACAACCGTAATAACGTCACCTTCTTGACTCCAAGTCATGCCCTCACTTGTTTTTTCACCGGCCATTTCGGTTTCAACTTTGCCGTTATCAAAAAGTTTGATAATCATATAGCTTTCGGTAAGGGTAATTGCTACAGGTGAATCCATGAAACCAGCAGGCATTTCGTCACCAACGTTATAGGTCGTTCCTTGTGCAGTTATAGAATAAATCTTATAAGTGTCTGCCTTGGGTTCATCTTTACAAGCTACCATACCAACACAGCAAAGGCAGAGCAAACTTGCAAGTAAAATTGTTAAAAGTTTTTTCATGTTCTTTCTCCTTTTAGTCTTTAAAAGACTATTTTTATATTTACATTATAGATAAAAATAATAGTCTTGTCAAGACTTTTATTAAATTTGTGCTACAATCAATACTATAATTTTATTATGAAATGTTTATTTAAGGATAGAATAAAAGAACTGCGCATTGAAAACAAACTTAATCAAAGCCAACTTGCAGAAAAATGCAAAGTTAAGCAATCTTGCGTTAGCAAATGGGAACGTGGCGAAACTTTACCCGACGCACAAACTATAATTTTATTAAGCGAAATTTTCAACGAAAGCAGTGATTATATTTTAGGAATAAAAGATTTTTAAAAATTTAAAAAGATAAAGGCGAGTTTCTACTCGCCTTTTTTCGCTTAATTAAAACAAACTTTCAACAAATTCTTTTGCGTCAAAATCTTCAATATCGTCAATTTTTTCGCCTGTTCCAACGTAGCAAACGGGAACTTCTAATTCATAAGAAAGTGATATTATAAACCCACCTTTTGCAGTTCCGTCAAGTTTTGTGAGTATTATACCGTCAATGCCAACTGCTTGGTTAAAAACTTCCACTTGGTTATAGGCGTTCTGCCCCGTCGTTGCGTCAAGCGCTATGAGTTTATAATAGTTTGCATCGGGGTATTCACGCTTAACCACCCTATCCATCTTTTTAAGTTCTTCCATAAGGTTTGCCTTAACGTGAAGTCTACCGGCAGTATCAACTATTAAAACGTCGGTCTTTTTTGCTTTTGCCGACTCAATAGCATCAAACACGACTGCT
>SVHO01000015.1 GCA_015055725.1 Clostridiales bacterium
GGATTCGAACCTCCGATAGGTTGCCCTATACACGCTTTCCAAGCGTGCACATTAGACCACTCTGACACCTCTCCATGCCTTAATCCGCAAATAATTTTAATATATTTTTAAAATAATTGCAACTTAATTGCATATACTAATTTGAAAAATATTTTTAAAAAATTTTTTAAAAAAGTATTCACAAAATTGTGAATGTGTGTTATTATAAACGTAATAAATTTTTGGGAGGGTTTCAAAATGACTTGGTTTAATAAACAAAGCCGTTTGGTGCAAATTCTTTTACTTCTTATCCCAGGCGTTAACTGGATAACTGAAATCGTGGTTAGATGGTCCACGTGGCTAAAAAAAGGCGGATTGCTTAGATTGATTGTTTGTATTGTTGTGACAATTCCTAGTGGTATCGTTTTCGGTTGGCTTGACCTCGTTTGGGTGTTATTATTTAAGAAGTTGTTCTTACAATAAGATAAAAACAATATATATAGCCTTGGATTTTAGTTCAAGGCTATATTTTTTTGCCTAAACACAACATATTGTGGTTTTTTTAAAAAATAAAACAAAATATTGTGATAAATGATTGACAAAGGGGAATATACTGTGTTATATTAGATACGCTCACTTTTAAGGGAATATTATTACGGAGGGATAAAAATGTATCAAGTAAGAAAAAGAGACGGAAAATTAGTTGAATTTGATTTATCAAAAATCACAACTGCGTTGACCAAGGCGTTTAACGCAAAACAAATTGATTACACTGCAGACATTTTGAACACGTTGGCATTGCGTGTTTCTGCAGATTTTTCAAAGAAGATTAAAGATGGGGTTATCAACGTTGAAGATATCCAAGACAGTGCCGAAGTTGTTTTAATACAATCGGGATACGTTGACGTTGCAAAAAGTTATATACTTTACCGCAAGCAAAGGGAAAAAGTACGTAATATCAAGTCTACTATCGTTGACTATAAAAAAGTTGTTGACGATTATTTAAAGGTTGCAGACTGGCGTGTTAAGGAAAACTCAACCGTCACTTATTCTGTTGGTGGACTTATTTTATCTAACAGCGGTGCAGTGACTGCTAACTATTGGCTTAGCGAAGTTTATGATGATGAAATTGGCGACGCACATAGAAACGCTGATATTCATATTCACGACCTTTCTATGCTTACCGGTTATTGTGCAGGTTGGTCACTCCGTCAACTTATAAAAGAAGGACTCGGTGGCGTTCCCGGAAAAATCACCTCTTCACCGGCAGGTCACTTGTCAACGCTTTGCAACCAAATGGTTAATTTCCTTGGCATTATGCAAAACGAATGGGCAGGTGCGCAAGCGTTCTCATCATTCGATACTTACCTCGCTCCGTTCGTTAAGGTTGATAACCTTACTTATAAAGAAGTTAAACAATGTATTCAATCGTTTATTTACGGTGTAAACACTCCAAGTAGATGGGGTACGCAATCTCCGTTCACCAACATTACTCTTGACTGGGTAGTTCCCAACGACCTTGCTGAAATGAACGCTATCGTTGGAGGAAAGGAAATGGACTTTAAGTATAAAGATTGCGTTAAAGAAATGGAAATGGTTAACAAAGCCTTTATTGAAGTTATGATTGAAGGCGATGCTAACGGCAGGGGATTCCAATATCCTATTCCAACCTATTCAATCACGCGTGATTTCGACTGGTCTGAAACTGAAAACAACAAACTTTTGTTTGAAATGACTGCTAAATACGGTACGCCTTACTTCTCAAACTATATCAACAGCGATATGGAACCGAGTGACGTTCGTTCAATGTGCTGTCGTTTACGTTTAGACCTTCGTGAACTCCGCAAAAAGTCAGGTGGTTTCTTCGGTAGTGGTGAAAGCACGGGTTCAATCGGCGTTGTCACCATCAATATGCCTAGAATTGCATACCTTTCTAACACGGAAGAAGAATTCTACGAAAGATTAAAGAAGATGATGGATATATCTGCACGTTCACTCAAAGTTAAGAGAGACACCGTGACTAAACTTTTAGAAGCAGGTCTTTATCCATACACTAAGAGATATTTGGGAACGTTTAGCAACCACTTCTCAACAATCGGTTTGGTTGGTATGAACGAAGCGTGCTTAAACGCAAAATGGATTAAGAAAGATTTAACTGATGCTGACGCGCAAAACTTCACCAAAGACGTGCTCAACTTTATGAGAAATAAACTTTCTGACTATCAAGAAATGTACGGCGACCTTTACAACTTAGAAGCAACGCCTGCGGAATCAACGTCTTTCCGTCTTGCTAAACACGATAGAAAGCGTTATCCCGATATCATCACTGCATCAGATAACGATAATACTCCGTATTACACCAACAGTTCACACTTACCCGTTGGTTATACTGACGATATCTTCTCTGCTCTTGATATTCAAGACGAATTACAAACGCTTTATACGTCTGGAACGGTATTCCACGCTTTCTTAGGTCAAAAACTTCCCGATTGGAAGTCTGCTGCTAATTTGGTTAGAAAGATTGCTGAAAATTACAGATTGCCATACTACACTATGTCTCCAACGTATTCAGTATGTGCAGACCACGGATATATTTCTGGCGAAGTTTACGAATGCCCAACTTGTGGAAAGACGACTGAAGTTTATAGCCGTATAACCGGTTATTATCGTCCTATCCAAAACTGGAACGACGGTAAGAGAAAAGAATTTGAAGATAGAAAAGAATATAACATTGACACTTCTAAATTCACCGCAAAGGCAGTTGACGCTTGTGAATGCAAGAAAGAAGAAGGCGAAAAAGTTGAACTTAACGGACCTGTACTTTTCACGAGAAACGGTTGCCCTAACTGCAAAACGAGCAAAATGATGCTTGATAAAGCGGGCGTTATTTATTCAGTTATCAATGCAGAAGAACAAAAAGATTTAACGCTTAAAATGGGCGTTAAAAAAGCACCAACCTTGTTAGTTCCTAACGGAAACGGGTATGACGTTTACGATAACGCAAGCGAAATTAGAAAATATATTGAGAGTAAAAACTAATGTATGACGTTATAGTTATAGGCGCAGGCGCGGCAGGCATGACCTCCGCGCTATACGCTTTAAGAAATAATAAAACCGTGCTCGTTTTAGAAAGCGAAAGTTTAGGCGGGCAAATAGCAACTTCTCCAAGACTTGAAAATTACCCTTCTATTAAAGAAATTAGCGGTGAACAATTTGCCGATAATCTTTTTGACCAAATCACTTCTCACGGGGCAGAAGTTGAAATTGAAAAAGTGGTTGGCATTGAAAAACTTGGCGAAGGAAATTTTAAGGTTAAAACCGAATATAACGAATATTCTTCAAAAAGCGTTATAATTGCTTCTGGGGTTAAGCACAAACATTTGCGCACCAAATCGGATAGGGAAGACTTGGTTGGAAAGGGCGTTTATTATTGTGCGCTTTGTGACGGGCCTTTTTATAAAGGGCAAGAAGTTGCCGTTATCGGTGACGCTAACACCGCTCTTCAATATTCGCTTTTGCTTTCAAGTTATTGCAAAAAAGTTTATATCTACACTCTTTTTGATAAATTCTTTGGCGATAAGGCGCACGTTAAGGCGTTGTTATCCAAAGATAATATAGAGTGGAGACCTAACACTAGCGTGACCGATTTTATCGGTGAAGAAGAACTTAAAGCAATAGAATATAAAGATGCAGACGGAAATATTAAAACGCACGAAATCCCAGCAGTTTTCGTTGCGATAGGTCAAGTGCCTGATAATAAAGCGTTTGAAAATTTGGTGGACATTGATAAGATGGGATACATAATTTCAGACGAAACGTGCAAAACCAAAACGGAAGGTCTTTTCGTTGCGGGCGATTGCAGAACAAAAGCCGTAAGGCAAGTTTCAACGGCAATTGGTGACGGCGCAGTTGCATCAACCAACGCAAGTTTATATATTGAAGGTCTTGACGCTTAAATGAAGCACTAAGAAACCTATTGATATTTTACAAAAGATAAACCCCCTTTTTTAATACGAAAAAGGGGGATAAGTTTTAAATAAAAAAGCGGACGAAAATAATTTTTCGTCCGCTTTTGATGTGTTAAGTTTTTATGCGTTTTATACGGGTGAGAATATGCCGAGAAGAATTATACCTGCAAAAGTTAAACCGATTGCAACGTAATGTTTCCAAGAAAGTTTTTCTTTCAAGAAAATTCTGCTCCATACAACCGATACTACGCAGTATGCCGAGATGATGGGCATACCAACTTCATAATCGGCAAACATAACCGCCATATAGAAAACTTGACCTACCGTTTCACAAAGACCACCTAAATATAAAGAGTTGTTTGGTTTTGCAAAAAGTTTGTCTTTCTTAACGAATTTAATCCATATGAAAGCGAAAACTGCAACTAACAAGAAAGTGAGTTCAAAGGCTGAATTTGCAGCGTAATCGCTTGCAGCGTCGCCCAAAATATGGAAGTAAACTTCGTCACCAACCGTCCCAAGTGCGTCTATAATAAGGTATGCTATTGGAAGCAATAACGCCAAGAAACTTTTGGTGTATTTACGGTTAGATGCTTGACGGCGCAATTCTTTAAGTTCTTGGTTTTCTTTATTATCCACGATACCTAAACCGATAATACCTAAAGTAATAGATATAACGCCGATTATAGAAAACGCGTCAAGTGTGATAGCGTCTGCCCCGATAAGTGGGAACAAAATTGCGCAGATAAGTAATGCCAAAGAGCCAGAGCAGTTGCAAATGGGTGAAGATATAGAAAGTTCAATATATCTTAAACCTATGTAGCCGATAACCATTGCCAAAATGTAAAGCCCAGCAACGGGGAGATAGTAAATAAAGTCTATAAACTTAAAGTCGGTGTAAAAAAGACTTGCAACGAATTTAGGCACGGCGTCAGGGCCACCGTTTGCATCAATAACGGCACCACCGATTAAAGTAATAAGAAAATGAACTCCCATTATAAGCCCAACGGCAAAAGACACTTTCCAATGGCTGTTAGGGTCTTTTTCATTAGTGCCCATTTTTGAGAATAGGTCAGACCCACTCCAACAAAGAAGCGCAACAAGCGCAAATGCAAAATACATATTAAATTTTAAAACTCCTTAAATGAAAATTTAGTTAAATATCATATCCACGAAGATAGGTGTTATTGATATTTTTCTTTAAAATATCCAAAAACTCTAAAACTAAATTTTCATCCACGGCGGAAAGATGTGACTGGATACAACTCTCGCTGTCTTTGAACTTCTGTAAAAAATATTTGTTTGCTCCTTTTATCCATTCTCCAATATTGGCGATAGTTTCTTTAGTGTGATGCTCTTTAATAAGAGTGGTGCGGAATTCATAAGCCGTTTTACCACTTAAAAAATAGTCAACGCTTTTTTCAACGTTTGAAAGGTCGTATTCATCAAATCCGATAACTTTTGCATAACCTTTTTTATCGCTTTTGATATCCATGGCAAAGTAATCGCAAAGTTCGTTATCAACGAGCGATTTAATCATTTGGGGGTTAGTTCCGTTAGTGTCAAGTTTAATTTTATAGCCTAAGTTTTTAACTTTTTCACAAAATGCGGGCAAATCTTTATTAAGGGTTGGCTCGCCACCAGAAATGCAAAGCCCGTCAAGAATACCTTGCCTTTTTTTAAGGTAATCTAAAATATATTGCTCGTTAATTTCGGGAAGAGTGTTTGCGTGCAAAACGAGTGGGGAATTGTGGCAAAAACCACACTTAAAATTGCATCCCGCCGTGAAAATGGTTGCGCAAACGAACCCATCAAAGTCGACAAGCGACATTTTTTCTAACCCCGAAATTTTCATAAAAACTCCTTTTTTATATTTGTATTATACCTTTTTTAATATACGCTTGTCAATTAAATGAAATTATGTTATCATTATTAAAACACTATTAAAGGAGAATAAATGAAAGCGGTCATACAGCGCGTTTTAGACGCGAATTTGAAAGTCGACGGCAAACTTATATCGGAAATTGGGTTTGGATACGTGATATTTTTAGGCGTTGAAAAGGGGGATATGCAAGAACAGGCAGATTATATGATTAAAAAAATTCCTTCTCTGCGCATTTGTGAAGATGAAAACGGTAAAATCAATAAATCTATTTTAGACGTTAAGGGCGAAATTCTTCTCGTTTCACAGTTTACTTTGTGTGCAAACGCTTCGCACGGTAATCGCCCCGATTTTTTATCGGCAGAAGTTCCAGATAAAGCAAACGAAACGTATCTTTACGTTGCCGAGGGGATTAAAAAACAAGGCGTTCCCGTAAAACTTGGCGTGTTCGGTGCGGATATGAAAATTTGCCAAACTAACGACGGGCCGTTTACGATTATTTTAGAGAAAAAGCCTGAATAATTTATATATAAATTTATTAAATCTATTGACATTATTTTTTAGTTGTATTAAACTAATATTTAGTAAATAAACTTATCGTTTTTTTGATTAACGATAGATAAAGGAGATAAAAATGAGCGATAAAATTTTGAAAGTTGGTTATGCAAAAGTAAACGTCAACCCCCCAATGGGAATTGACGTGACTGGGTATTATAAAGTTCGTAAAGCGGATGGAATTTTAGACGATTTGGAAATAGTTGCAACCGCTTTTAATCAAAACGGAAAAACGATTCTTGTTATTGCGATTGACAACTGTGGTATTAAAAAAGAAGTGATAGATGAATTCAAAGAAAAAATTACCGAAAGAACGGGTGTTCCTGCCGGGGCAATTTATATTCACGTGACCCACACGCATACGGGCCCAAGAGTTGTTCCCGTAGCAGAAGACCAATTCCAAGCAGATTATAAAACTTTGTTGTTTAGCAGAATTGCAGACGTTGCGCAATTTGCAATCGAAGACCTTAAGCCTGCAAAAATGGGTTATGGTGTTGGCGAAGCGAAAAAAGTTGCGTTTATCCGTCGTTATAAAATGAAAGACGGCACGACTAAAACTAACCCAGGTGTTAATAATCCTGATATAGTTGCACCTATCGGTGAGCTTGATGAAAGCGTTAACGTTGTTCGTTTTGATAGAGAAGGTGCTGAAACGGTTGTTTTAGTTAACTTTGCAAACCACCCAGACGTTGTTGGGGGAAACAAAATTTCTTCAGACTGGCCTGGTCTTACTAGAAGATTTGTTGAAAAAGCAATTGATAACACAAAATGTATTTTCCTTAACGGTGCACAAGGGGATGTAAACCACGTTAACGTTCACCCCACCAAAGGCGACTTTAACGATATGTTTAACGACTTTGACGGTTGCTCACGTGGATATGGACACGCAAGACATATCGCGCGCGTTGTGACGGGTGCAGTTTTAAGTGTTTACGACAAGGTTGAATACGTTGACGTTGACGATATTAAATATTCTTTAACTTACGTTCAAGTTCCCGTAAACAAAGCAGACCCCAAAGACTTGCCACTTGCGCATAAATATACAGATTTGCACCTTGCAGGCCGTGATGATGAAATTCCGTTTAAGGCAATGATGCTCACCACAGTCGTTGCAGAGGCAATGAGAATGGTTAGGCTCGAAAACGAACCCGAGTTTTACGATTTACCGTTCGGTGCGGTTGCTATCGGTAAGGTTGCACTTTTCGGTATCCCTGGCGAACCGTTCAACGCAGTTGGTAGGGGTGTTAAGAAGGCTGAAGGTTGGGATTTGATTATTCCTACTTGCTTAACTAACGGCTCTGAAGGTTATTATCCGATGCAAGACTCTTATGACGAAGGCGGTTATGAGGCGCGTACTTCAACCTTTAAGGCAGGCACTGCTGAAAAGATTGTAGTTGAAGGCGTTAAGATTTTAGACCAATTGAAAAAATAATTAAAGAAAGTGTAAAAAAGCGGAGAAAATTCTCCGTTTTTTTATGTAGCAAATATGATTTTTATATGGATTTCTTAAAAGGTTTGTGTAAATTTAGTTAATTTATTGACAATATTTTTAAGTTGTATTAAACTGATATTTAATAAATAAATTTATCGTTTTTTTGATTAATGATAGATAAAGGAGATAAAAATGAGCGATAAAATTTTGAAAGTTGGTTATGCAAAAGTAAACGTCAACCCGCCAATGGGAATTGACGTGACTGGGTATTATAAAGTTCGTAAAGCGGACGGAATTTTAGACGATTTGGAAATAGTTGCAACCGCTTTTAATCAAAACGGAAAAACGATACTTGTTATTGCAATAGATAATTGTGACATAGTTAAAGAAGTCGTAAACGAATTTAAAGAAAAAATCACAAGAAGAACGGGTGTTCCTGCCGGGGCAATTTATATTCATATGACCCACACGCATACAGGCCCAAGAGTTGTGCCTGTTCCACAAGACCAACTGCAAGCAGATTATAAAACTTTGTTGTTTAGCAGAATTGCAGACGTTGCGCAATTTGCAATCGAAGACCTTAAGCCTGCAAAAATGGGTTATGGTGTTGGCGAAGCAAAAAAAGTTGCCTTTATTCGCCGTTATAAAATGAAAGACGGCACGACTAAAACTAACCCAGGTGTTAATAATCCTGATATAGTTGCGCCCGCGGGAGAACTTGATGAAAGCGTTAACGTTGTTCGTTTTGATAGAGAAGGTGCTGAAACGGTTGTTTTAGTTAACTTTGCAAACCACCCAGACGTTGTTGGTGGAAACAAAATTTCTTCCGACTGGCCTGGTCTTACAAGAAGATTTGTCGAAAAAGCAATTGATAACACAAAATGTATTTTTCTTAACGGCGCAGAAGGGGACGTAAATCACGTTAACGTTCACCCCACCAAAGGCGATTTTAACGATATGTTTAACGACTTTGACGGTTGCTCACGTGGATATGGACACGCAAGGCATATCGCGCGCGTTGTGACGGGTGCAGTTTTAAGCGTTTACGACAAGGTTGAATACGTTGATGTTGACGATATTAAATATTCTTTAACTTACGTTCAAGTTCCCGTAAACAAAGCAGACCCCAAAGACTTGCCACTTGCGCATAAATATACAGATTTGCACCTTGCAGGTCGTGATGATGAAATTCCGTTTGAGGCAATGATGCTTACCACAGTCGTTGGAGAAGCAATGAGAATGGTAAGTCTTGAAAACGAACCAGATTTTTACGATTTGCCGTTCGGGGCGGTTGCTATCGGTAAAGTTGCGCTTTTCGGTATCCCTGGCGAACCGTTCAACGCAGTTGGTAAGGGAATTAAAGAGGCGAAAGGTTGGGATTTGATTATTCCCACTTGCATAACTAACGGCTCTGAAGGTTATTATCCAATGCAAGACTCTTATGACGAAGGCGGTTATGAGGCGCGTACTTCAACCTTTAAGGCAGGCACTGCAGAAAAGATTGTAATTGAAGGCATTAAGATTTTAGACCAATTGAAAAAATAATTAAAGAAAGTGTAAAAAGCGGAGAATTTTTATCCGCTTTTTTTGATGATGAAAAGGTGGTTAAAAATCGTTGACAAAATATTTTATGTGTGTTAAAATAAACGCATTAAAGGCGTTGAAGAAGAGTGCGCAGTAAAACCAAACTTAGAGAAATGGCGGTTGGTGCAAGCCACGTGCGGTTTGTTGCGTTGTAACTTTTGAGCCGAAAGGAAGAAAGCCGTTTTTGGTAAGTAGAACCTTTCCGTGTTTGCTACGTTAACGCATAGGAGTTGATGGACTCTGAAGGTGGCAGTTATAACTGCAATTTGAGTGGTACCGCGGGTGCATATGCTCTCGTCTCAAAGTCAAACTTTGGGGCGAGTTTTTTTTCGCCCATAGGAGGTTGGTATGGAACAAATGACAGGTCTTGATTTGAAGATTAAAGAGATGGCGGGGCGTATTCGCGAACTTCGTCAAATTGAAAATCTTTCAATCGAGCAAATGGCTGAAAAAACGGGTGTTTCTCCCGAAGAATATCTTGAATGTGAAAACGGAAATAAAGACCTTAACTTTGCTTTTATTTACCGTTGCTCGCTTGCGCTTAACGTTAACGTCACGGATATTATTGAAGGGTATAGTCCAAAACTTAAAGGCTACACCGTCACGAGATACGGTTCGGGTCAAAAAATAGCACAAGCGCATGGTATGACTTATTATAACCTTGCTTATGCTTTCCAAAACCGTATCGCAGAGCCCCTTTACGTTAGAAGCGTTTTTAGAGAAGAAGCACAAGGCAAGGATATTGAACTCACCACGCACGCAGGGCAAGAGTGCGATATTGTTATCGACGGCTATCTTATGGTTCAAATTGGCGAACATAAAGAAGTTTTAGGGCCGGGGGATAGCATTTATTACGATAGTGACACTCCGCACGGTATGATAGCGGTTAACGGGCGCGATTGCGTGTTTTACGCGATAGTTCTTAACCCCACGGGCGAGCCTATCCCAGAATTATCAAATGAAAAGAAAATTGCTAAACCTATCGTTAAAGCAACGGTTAAGGATAGCAAAGAACGTATTTATAAAAATTATATCGACGTTGTGGAAGATGAACAAGGCACGCCCACGTCAATTAAATTTAAAAACGTTGAAAAGTTTAACTTTGCGTTTGATTTGGTTGACGCGCTTGCTGAACGCGAGCCTAATAAACTCGCTATGCTTCACGTTTCAAAGGATAAAACTGAACGTAGATTTACCTTTGCGGATATTAAAAAGGAATCTGCCCGTTCAGCAAATTACTTTAAGTCACTTGGCATCAAAAAGGGGGACAAGGTAATGCTCGTTCTCAAACGCCATTATCAATTTTGGTTTGCAATGATAGGGCTTAATAAACTTGGGGCAGTCGCAATTTTGGCAACCAACCAACTTCAAGAGCACGATTTTGAATATAGATTTAAGGCGGCGGGTGTTAAGGCTATTATATGCACTGCCGACGGTGACACCGCTCATCAAGCAGAAATCGCTATGCAAAACTGCCCTGAATTGACGCATAAAATTATGGTTAACGGAAAAAGGGAAGGTTGGCGTTGCTTTGACGAAGAATACGCCCTTTATTCAACACACTTTAACCGCACGGAAGATACCGCTTGTGGTGACGACCCCTTGCTTATGTTCTTTACTTCGGGAACGAGTGGATATCCAAAAATGGCAATGCACAATCACAAATATCCGCTTGGGCATTTCCATACGGCAAAATATTGGCATAACGTTGACCCTGAAGGTTTACACTTTACCATTTCCGATACTGGTTGGGCAAAATCAATGTGGGGCAAATTGTATGGACAATGGCTTTGCGAAGCACCAACTTTCGTTTACGACTTTGACCGCTTTGATGCGAGCGATATTTTGCCTATGTTTGCAAAATATCATATCACCACTTTCTGCGCGCCACCCACAATGCTCCGTATGCTTATTAAACAAGATTTAAGCAAGTATGATTTTTCGTCTGTTCATCATATGTCAACTGCGGGCGAGGCGTTAAACCCTGAAGTTTATAGTCAATTTGAAAAGTTGACTGGGCTTCAAATCAAAGAAGGCTTTGGACAATCTGAAACGACAATGTTAATCGGTAATTTGGTTGGCAAATCACATAAGGTTGGTTCAATGGGTAAACCTGCGCCTATATACGATATTGATATCGTTGACGATAAAGGTAATTCCGTTCCCGACGGTGAAGTTGGCGAAATAGTTGTAAACGTTAAAAACGGCGCACCGTGTGGGTTGTTTACGGGATATTACCGTGACGAAGAAAAAACCAAAGAAGTATGGCACGACGGATTTTATCACACGGGCGATACCGCTTGGCGTGATGAAGACGGCTTTTTCTGGTACGTTGGTAGGGTTGACGACGTTATTAAGTCAAGTGGCTATCGCATAGGGCCGTTTGAAATTGAAAGCGTTATTATGGAACTTCCATACGTTTTAGAGTGTGGCGTTTCCGCCGAACCTGACGAAGTGCGTGGGCAAGTTGTTAAGGCAAGCATAGTGCTTGTAAAAGGAACTGAGCCTAGCGAAGAGTTGAAAAAAGAAATTCAAGCATACGTTAAAGCAAAAACCGCGCCTTATAAATATCCGCGTATAGTTGTGTTCCGTGATGAACTTCCCAAAACCGTTAGCGGAAAAATACAACGCAACAAATTATAATAAAAGAAATAAAAGACCGCAACTTTCAAGTTGCGGTCTTTTTACTTTTTAATTTTTATTCAAAGTAATTAAGCACTAATTCAGCAATAATTTTTAAACCGATTGGAATACTTGATTTAAGCAGTTTTTCTTCACGCGTGTGCGCACCGAAAGCAACGTGAGAACCAACGCAAACGGACGGAACACCTAAAGACATAGGGATATTTGCATCAGTTGAGCCTGAGTTTATATGGCACTTAACCCCAGAATATTTTTCGCTTATATTAACTGCTAAATTCGTTATATCATCAAGCGCTTTTTGGTCAACGTTTTTTCCACACGGGCGGTCACCGATAAGGCGAGTGGTAATTTCTGCTAAGCCTTTTTTCCTTGCTTTTTCAACTTGTTCGTTAAAAAAGTTTTGCATATACTGTAAACAATCTTTATCATCTGAACGATATTCGTAAAGCATTGTTGCTTTTTGGGCAATAGTGTTAACCGAAGTGCCACCCTCAACGATTCCTACGTTATAAGTGGTTTTAGCGCCTTCTTTTTCAGGAACTTTGCAATTATAAAGATTGCATATTAAGTCACTCATAGCAAAAATTGCGTTGCGATTTCCAAAAGCACCGAAAGAATGCCCGCCTTCCGTTTCAAAAGTCACTTCGTATCTATGTGAACCAACACATTTATTGACTAAGTGAGTGTAAGAGCCGTCAAACGTATAAACGGTGCTAATTCGATTAGCATAATCTTTCATAATTTGGCGAATACCCTTTAAGTTGCCCAAACCTTCTTCACAACTATTAGCAACGAACAAAATTCCGCGTTTTGAAGTTAGGTTGTTTTGTAAAACGTATTTAAGCACGGTCAACATTGAGTTAAGGCAAGCAGTGTCGTCACCTATACCCGGGCAGTAAATATATTCTTCGTCTTCAGAATAAGGCAAGGGGGTGGTGTCTGGGAAAACAAGGTCGGTATGAGCCATAAACACAACTATCTCGTTTTTATTTTCACAGTCAATGGGGCAAACAACGTTTAGAGCGTCGTCAACTATAACGTTTTTTGCTCCGTTTTTTATAAGCCAATTTTTAACGAATTCAACCCTTAATTCTTCTTTTCCACTTGGTGCGGGAATTTTAGCAAGTTCTTCAAGGCGAGCAAAAGTTTCATCTAAAGAGTTGTCAAGATAATCAATAACTTTCTTATCTAAGGTATACATATTAGTCTCCTTTTTAATTATGATAAAATTATAACACGAAATAATTTTATAAACAAGAAAAAGAGCGCCCTTTTATATAAAAAGAAAAACGCATAAGCACTTTGCTTATGCGACAAGAACCTATTTAAGTGATAAAAAACTACGACAAAATAACCGGAAAGAATTTTCTTATCGGTAAGAGAAAGAGCAAGATTCTTTGTTGAGAAGGCTTTTTGATTATTCTACGGGTTTAGCCTTTTCTTCTTCGAAAGCAGCAAGAATAACTTTAATGAGTTCTTCTCTGGTTTCGGTTTTGATGGGGTGTGCGATATCTTTATATTCGCCGTCACCCGTTTTCCTGCTGGGCATTGCAATAAAATAACCTTCGTTTCCTTCAATAACTTTGATGTCGTGAACAACAAAGCAATCGTCAAAGGTCACTGAAGCAACTGCTTTAAGTTTGCTATCGTCTTTTTTGACAATGCGTACTCTTACGTCTGTGATTTGCATATAAATACCTACCTTAAAATATATTACATACATTTTATCACACAATTTAACATATTTCAACAGGTTTTCGAAAAAAAACGTTAGAAATTTAAACTTTTTGGGCTTTTTTTCGCATTTTTAGCATAAATTTAGGGTATGGATAAGAAAATTTTAAATCGTGAAATCAAAAAAGTGCATTTTATAGGTATTGGCGGGGCGGGAATGTGTGGACTTGCATTACACTTGTTGGCAAAAGGAATAGGGGTTAGTGGCAGTGATGCGTGTTTGAGTGAAACGACGGAACACTTAAAGTCAATGGGGGCTGAAGTTTTTTATAAACACACCGCAAAAAACGTTAAGGGCGCGGATATGGTCGTATATTCGTCTGCAATAAATGATGATAATCCCGAACTTTTGCAAGCAAAAAAACAAAAAATCCCAACGCTTAAGCGCAGTCAGTTGCTCGGAGAGTTTATCAAACAGTTTAAAAAGTCGGTTGCGATTAGTGGAAGCCACGGCAAAACAACGGCAACTGCCATGATTGCAAACGTGCTTAAAGAAGCGAGTTTATCCCCATCCGTCTTTTTGGGCGGGGAAAGCGTTGATTTTGGAAACTACCTTTCGGGTGATGATAATTTGGTCGTTTTGGAAGCGTGTGAATATAAGAGAAATTTTTTAGACTTAAATCCAAACATAGCAGTAGTTTTAAATGTTGACCACGACCACCCGGATAGTTATAAAACGATAGATGAACAATTTTTTGCTTTTAGTGAATTTATAAAAAACAAAATAGCCGTTGTAAACGCTGACGACGAGCATGCGAGCAAACTCTTTAATTCGGCTTGCGTGTCGTTTGGGATACAAAACGTTGCAACGTACACGGCGAAAAAAGTTAAAGCGAAGAATGGTAAATATTCGTTTACCGCTTGTGTTTACGGCTCGCCACTTGGAAAAATAAATCTTTCAGTTTTGGGGAAACATAACGTTTATAATGCACTTGCAACCATAGCCGTTGCACATCTTTTAGGCGTGCCGTTTAGCGCGGTTAAAAAAGGACTTGAAACGTTTAAGGGGGTTAAAAGAAGATTAGAGTTTTTGGGGACGCGTGATAAATGCAATTTTTATGCCGATTACGCCCACCACCCAAACGAAATTATAGCCACGCTTAAATGTTTTTTTGAAGCGTATGGTGAGGCAGGCGTAGTTTTTCAACCACACACTTATTCAAGGACTAAGGCGCTTATGGAAGATTTTGTGGGCGCGCTTAAAGGAGTTAGCGATTGCGTTATATATAAAACGTATTCTGCACGCGAAAAGGTTGATGAAAACGCAAGTGCAAAAGCTCTTTATGAAAACTTAATAAGTAAAAGCGCAAATAACTTAGTTTACGCTAAAAGTGTTGAAGAACTTGAAAACGCCGTTCAAAATTTGAGTAAAAAATATAAAAATATTTTATTTTTGGGGGCAGGGGATATTTATCAAATAGCAAAAAGTTTTATATAAAAAACGTTATACTGTTTATAAATAAAAAAATATTAAAAAAAGCGGGAAAAACGATTGTAAAAAAAACTATTTTAGTGTATCATATACGTATAGAATAAAATAGGAGAAAATCGGCAAAATGGTACAGAAAAAGAGAAAGATTTCAATTTTAGGCGCAGGAAACGTTGGTGCAACGATTGCTTATGCTTTAACGTTGCAAGGTGTTTGTTCAGAAATAGTTTTAGTTGATATCAATAAAGAAAAGGCAGAAGGTGAAGCCCTTGATATAACTCAATGTGCAGCTTGCGTTCCTTCTTGCAAAATTTGGTGCGGAGATTATGCAGACGTTGCTGGGTCAGACGTTGTGGTTATCACCTTTGGCGTTGGTAGAAAACCCGGTCAAACGAGGCTTGACCTTGCTGCTATTAACGTTGGAATTTTAAAGAGCGTTATTAAGGCAAACGATTTCAAGAAAATCGCGCCTGACGCGTTGTACGTTGTTGTTTCAAACCCCGTTGACGTTATGACGTACGTTTTGATGAAAGAAGCAGGCTTAAAGAAAGAACAAGTTATCGGTACGGGCACTTTACTTGACTCTAACCGTCTTGTTCAAGCAGTTGCATCTTATTGCAAAGTTGACGCTTCTAACGTAAACGCATACGTTTTCGGTGAACACGGTGACGCATGTATGGCTCCTTGGAGTTTATGTACCGTTTGCGGTATGAATATTAGAGATTACTGCACCAAGATTATGGGCGTAAATAAAGAACAACTTGAAGATGAACTTAACAATATTTACACGGGTATGGTTGCTGCAGGCTCTAAAGTTATTAAAGCAAAGGGCGCAACGTTCTATGCAATTGCAGCATCAACCGTTCAACTTATCAAGGCGTTAGTTTCAGATACCGAAACCATTTTATCAGTTGCAACTTATCTTGATGGGCAATACGGTGCAAAAGACCTTTGCACAGGCGTTCTTTGTAAGGTTGGTGGAACGGGATTAAAAGAAATAGTTGAACTCCCGCTACCTGAAGAAGAAATGAAACTCTTCTCTGAAAAACTTGCTTCGCTTGACAACACTTTCAACGCATTGAACGTTAGATAAATTTAATCGGAAAGATTAAAAGGGAGTAGTTTACGCTTGAATTGAGCGTCTGCTTTGTCGTCAACACGGCATTTTGCTCGGCGAGCAGAATTACAAATGGTAGTTTAACAAGACTTTTATCGTCAATAATTACGGTAAAAGTCTTTTATTTTTGGAGCACTTATGAAGATTTTTATTTTAATTTTATTCGTTTTAATGTATATAGGAATTATCGTTTTTCCTAAATACAAACCGCATATCACGGGTGCAACGGCATTTATTGCCGTTGTTTCGTGCGTGATATCTAAGGATATGCTTTGGCACGAATCATTTTCAAGCGCAATCAATTATAACGTTGTTATGATGCTTTTAGGCATTATGATTACCGTTGGCTTATTTTCAGAATCAGGCATGCCGAATAAACTTGCCGATAAAATTATTTCTAAAATACCCAACGCAATGTGGATTTTAGTTTTGCTATCAGTATTAAGTGGCATTATATCAGCTTTCGTCGATAACGTTGCAACGGTTTTAATGCTTGCGCCTATTGGGCTTGCAGTTGCTAAAAAAGTTAACATCTCGCCTATACCCGTTTTAATAAGCATTTCCGTTTCAAGCAACTTGCAAGGCGCGGCAACCCTAGTTGGTGACACCACTTCCGTTATGCTTGCTGGTGAACTCGGTATGAGTTTTATGGACTTCTTCTTTATGGACGGAAAGTTGTCTATCTTTTGGGCAGTTGAACTTGGTATGCTACTTACTATTCCCGTTCTTATATTTATATTTAGGAAGAATAACCAAAGGATTAGCATTACGCCTGAAAAAATTCAAGTGACAACTATTTTCCCAACGGTAATGTTGGTGCTTAATATAGTGTGCTTAGTCGTGTGCTCGTTTGTTTCTATACCAAACGCCTTTATTTCAGACCACGTAAACGGTTTGGTTTGTATGTTTTTTGGTATCATTTGTTTGATTTATCACGTTGCAACGGCTAAAAGACAGGCGATTGAAAATGTTAATGAAGACGGCTCGACTACAACCGATTTTATCGGTGGTAAAAAAGAAGCAGTGAAAACGGTTTTAGGAACTATCGATTTCCCAACAGTTTTATTCTTGGTTTTCTTGTTTATTATTATTCGTGCAGTAAACAACGTTGGAATTATTGCGGATATAAGCAGTTTCTTTGCATCTATCGGTGCTAAAAACATATTCTTGCTTTATACGCTTATAGTGTTTGGTTCGGTGCTTATTTCAGCGTTTATTGATAATATTCCTTACGTTGCAACAATGCTTCCCGTAATTGCAGGCTTAGGACTTACGGGAAACGCGCAAATTCTTTTGTGCTTTGGTTTGTTATGTGGTGCAACGCTTGGTGGAAACATCACGCCCGTGGGCGCATCTGCAAACGTGGTTGCAATAGGTATGCTCAATAAAGAAGGGTATAAGGTTAAATCAAGCGACTTCTTTAAGATAGGTATTCCGTTTACATTAGTTGCTGTTTTAGGTGGATATGCGTTGATTTGGTTTGTTTTTGGAATTTAATTTTATAAGGAACTAATTATGAAAAAATATCTTATTGAGGATAAAAAGTATTATAAGGCAAACTTGCATTCGCACTCAACTCATTCAGACGGGAAGTTAACTATTGAAGAAAATATAAGAGAGTATAAGGCGAAAGGGTATTCTATATACGCTATAACCGACCATTGTTATACTGAAAATTTTCACAAAAAGTTTACAAATAAAGATTTCGTTGTAATTAACGGATATGAAAACGTAATTTGGGATAGCGAAAAGTTTGTTGAAGACGATAAATTAAGAAATAGTCTCAAAGTTTACCATTTTAACTTTTTCGCGAAAAATCCTGAAAATTTGGTAATGGTTGGGATTAATTATGATGGATATCATCGTTTTTTTGAAAAGGTGTTGCATCCCGAAAATATAAAGAATGAATATTACGGTGGTGAATTTGCAAAATTAAAGTATAGCGTCGATTGCGTAAATAAAATGATTGAACAAGCCAACAAAGCAGGCTTTTTGGTGCAATATAACCATCCTGTATGGAGTTTGAATGAACCGAAAGATTATCTTGGATTAAAAGGGCTTTGGGCTATGGAAATATATAATACCGACTGTAATCAATTAGGGCTTAATGAAGAAAATGAATATATATACGACCTAATGCTACGAGACGGGCAAGACTTATGCGTGACCGCTAACGACGATAATCATGGATTTGCCGATAGATTCGGTGGATTTAGTATGATAGGCGCAAACGAATTGACTTATGAAGCCGTTATATCAGCAATGGAAAGAAAAGATTTGTATGCGTCAACCGGTCCATTGATAGAATATATATATTATGAAAACGGAAAGTTTTTTATTAAATGCACAGATGCGGTTAAAATAGTAATGCTTTGTGGAGGAAGAAGAGCGAGGGTTTTACGTGCAACTGATAAAGAAATTAATTACGCAGAGTTTGATGACTTTAACGAACCGGTTGACTTAAAGTATTATCGATTTGAAATAACGGATAAAAACGGAAAAAAGGCGTATACGAGAGCATATCTCAAAAAAGAAATTCATGGTTAAAAAAATCCTTTGGTTAACAAAACCAAAGGATTTTTTATGTGTTGTTATTTTTTCGTGTTATACTCTATAAATTTTCTGCTTGCAAGGGATAGATAGTGATTGCGCTTTTGGTAAAAATATATATTTCTTTCGGCTTGTGTGTCAGACAGGCTATAATAATAAACGTCACGCGCCGAGTTGATGCTTTTAATCAACGTGTCGCTTACGAAAGATATGCCCATGCCCGTGCAAGAAACGTTAAAAGCCGTCACTTGTTGGTCAAGGTGAAAAATAACGTTTGGCGTTATTCCGTATTTCTTAAATAACTTTTCGGCACGCTTACCCGTGTCGTTTTCGTGGTTTAGCAATATAAAAGGTTGGTCCTTAAAAACCGAGAGTTTAACCTTAACACTATCTTCAACGTGTTTGTTTGCTTTAATATCGCTTTCAGTAAATCTAAATTGTTCAAGCCCTTGATTTACGGCAAGGTGTTTTGGAACGGCAAGTAAAAGTGATTCGGATGCAAAAACTTCGGATATAATGTTTTCATCTTCGTTTAGAGTGTTGTCTATAACGATATCAAGTTCACCAGA
This sequence comes from Clostridiales bacterium, assembly GCA_015055725.1. Classification (GTDB taxonomy): domain Bacteria; phylum Bacillota; class Clostridia; order Christensenellales; family Borkfalkiaceae; genus UBA1259. Next base: position 19,440 of record SVHO01000015.1, read on the forward strand.
AGAAAGTTTGCTTAGAAGATTTTTAGAACTATCTTCAAAAATTTCAAACTTGATTTGTGGGTGCTTTTCGTTAAATTGATAAATTAGTTTTGGTAAAACGGAAGAAGAAAAGAAACTACTTCCTCCAATTCTTATTTTGCCTTTAACAAGGTTGGTATGGTCTGAAACGTATCTTGAAAAGTCTTTTTCCTTTTCTTCAATTTCCATAGCGTATTTAACGTATTCTCGGCCAACTTCGGTTAGAGAGATAGGGTTTGTGGACCTATCGAAAATAGGTGCAGAAACTTTATCTTCAATTCTTTTTATCGACGCCGATAACGAGGGTTGAGAAACGAACAACTTTTCCGCCGCTTTGGTAAACCCACCTTCTCTATAAACTGCAAGTATATATTCCTTATTTCTAAACATATAAACACCTATAACTTAAGAGTAATGATAATTATGATTTAATATGTATTTGATTATATCATACTTTTGTAGTATAATCAAGTTGTGCACGAAAATAATTTTATTTTTTAAGGAAAATATGGAAAAAATTTTTAGACTTGAAAGTGATTCGATAGGGCAAAGAGAAGTTCCGATAGACGCGTACTACGGCGTACAAACGTTGCGCGCTTATGAAAACTTTAAAATTAGCGGTACGAAAACACATTCAGAGTTTATAAAGGCTATCGTGGAAATTAAAAAGGCGGCGGCAATTACCAACGGCAACGCTGGCGTAATTGATAAAAAAATTGCGGACGCAATGGAAAAGGCGTGCGACGAAATTTTATCAGGTAAGTATTTGGATAATTTTATCGTAGATGCCGTTCAAGGTGGTGCAGGTACTTCGTTTAATATGAACGCAAACGAAGTTGTTTCTAACCGTGCGATTGAAATTTTAGGTGGGCAAAAGGGGGATTATTCAATAGTTCACCCCAACGACCACGCAAACTGCGGTCAATCTACTAACGACGTTTTTCCTAGCGCAGGGAAGATTGCTACCGTGCGTCTACTTAAAAAAGCAATAGACGCGCTTGAAAATTTTTATGCGGCAATAATTGAAAAATCGGTACAATTTAAAGACGTTATAAAAATGGGACGTACTGAAATGCAAGATGCAGTCCCTATAAGTTTTGGACAATCGTTTACCGCTTACGCACAAGCGGTTAAACGCGATATTAAACGTTTTAATAGCGCGATTGAAGAACTTTCTAAACTAAATATGGGCGGTACTGCGATAGGTACGGGGATTAACGCTGACGGCGAATACATAAAAAATATCGTTCCTAATCTTGCTACCGTTACTGGTTTAAAACTTACGCAAGCCGAAGATTTAGTTGACGCTACGCAAAACCTTGACTGTTTTGTATTCGTATCGGGTATAGTTAAGTCGTGCGCAACTACGCTTTCAAAAATTGCGAACGATTTGCGTTTGATGTCGTCAGGTCCGCGTACGGGTTTTGCTGAAATTAATTTACCTGCAAAACAAAACGGTTCTTCGATAATGCCTGGTAAAATCAATCCCGTTATTCCCGAAGTAATCAACCAAATAGCGTTTAACGTTATCGGTAACGACACGACCATTACTATGGCGGTAGAGGCTGGACAACTTGAATTAAACGCGTTTGAGCCGATAATTTTTTACTGTTTGTTTGAGTCGCTTGAAACTTTAACTAACGGGATTAAAGTGTTTACCAAGGATTGTATTGAAGGCTTAACGGTAAACCAAGAAGTGTGTGAAGATGAAGTTGAAAGAAGTATCGGTATAGTTACTGCGCTTTGTCCGTTTATAGGATACACAAAAGCGTCTTATTTAGCAAAGAAAGCGCTTAAAGAAAAGAAAAACGTTCGCCAAGTATTGATTGAAGAAAAAATCATTTCCGAAAGCGAACTTAATAAAATTTTAGATCCACAAAAAATGATTTAACGCTATATTCGCGCAAAAAAAGGTCGTCATAAAAATTTTGCGTTGATAAAAAAGGCAGGTTAGAAAACCTGCCTTTTTGCTTTTGATTATAAACTTGCTTTTAACCGTTAACTTCAACGCCTGCGGGGGAAAACATAAACACGTTGTTTCCCATTTCATAAACACCGCCACCAAGTGCGTAAATTGCGCCAGACAACATATCTAAAACGCGTTTTGCAGTTTCAGTTTTTAGTTCGGTTAAGTGAACAACTGCGTTTTTACCCGACTTAATCGCGTCGATAATAGTTTCAACGTCTTGATAAGCCGTGGGGCTAAAAACGGAAACGGGTGCGTTTTTTGCGTTTCCCAAACCAACTCTTTCGTCAAATTCAGAACGAGAGTGTTGTTCGTTTTTAATTTTATTGTCTTTACCGAATAAATCAAATATTCCCATTTTTATTTTCTCCGTAATTTCTTTCACCGAAAATAGTCGTGCCAAGTCTAACCATATTGCTACCGTTTTGAACGGTTATTTTATAGTCGTTTGACATACCCATTGAAAGATATTCAAAATCGCTATATAAAGCCTTAAATTCGTCGTACAGCGCGCGCGTTTTTTTGCAAAGGGCAGTTAAGTATTCGTTATCTTCACTTTTTGGAAGCATTGCCATAAGACCTTTAATTTTAACGTTAGCGCAAGTTTTTGATATCTCGCTAACCGCATTTTTAACGTTATCAAAGTCAAAACCGCTTTTAGAAAGTTCACCGCCAACGTTGATTTCAATTAGAACGTTTTGAACGGTTGAAAGTTTTTTTGCCGTTTTATCAATTTCTTGGGCAAGTTTAACGCTATCAACCGAGTGTATAAGGTCAACCTTTCCAACTAAATATTTAACCTTATTAGTTTGCAAATGCCCTATAAAGTGTTGGCTTGCGCTTTTATCGATAAGTTCGGTTTTTTCTCTAAATTCTTGAACCTTGTTTTCAGCAACCACCTTAAGCCCAAGTTTGACCGCGCGATTTATAACTTCAACACTCATGGTTTTGCTTGCGCCCACAAGCGTTATTTTTTCGCCTAAATTATTGCCGTTTGAAAGTTCGGTTATAATTTTTTTAAGATTTTCTTCCAACATCTTATTTGCCGTTAATCACGTCACTCATATTATAAAGCCCGCTTTTTTTGTCTGCGATATAAATTGACGCTTTAACCGCACCGTCTGCAAAAACACTTCTGTCTGTTGCTAAGTGCGATAGGGTTATAGTTTCAAAACCACTAGCGAAAATAACTTCGTGTTCGCCAACGATTCCACCACCGCGAACGGCGTGTATACCAATTTCGTTTTTATCACGTTTTCCACAAATACCTTCTCTGCCGTAAACGTAATATTTTTCAGGGTTAACTTGTTTAACACCTTCTGCAAGCATAAGTGCCGTTCCACTAGGAGCGTCAACCTTTTGGTTGTGGTGTTTTTCAATAATCTCAACGTCAAACCCTTCAAGAGACTTAGTTGCCTTTTTAACTAAATCAATTAAAACGTTTACGCCAAGTGACATATTACCCGAACGGAAAACTGCAATTTGTTTGCTTGCGTTTTGGATTTTTTCAACGTCGTTTTGGCTATAGCCCGTTGCGCATAGAACGGCGGGAATTTTTTTATTTAAGCAAAAATTCAAAACGTTATTCAAGTTGGCGGGGGAAGAGAAGTCGATAACGACGTCAACCATTTCCGCAATTATATTATCATTAAAACTTGAATAAACAGGATAAGAATTATTGCTAAAATCATCTTTAAGGTCAACACCGCAAACAGGGATAACTTTATCGCTTAAAATACAAGCATCATAAACCTTTTTGCCCATTTTGCCGAGCGCACCGCTTATTAAAACGTTTATCATAAATTATACCTTTAACTTAAATCCGAAATCTTTTAAGATTTTAATCATTTGTTCAGTATGTTCAGGTTCTAACTCCGTGAGTGGAGCGCGAACGATACCGCTACCTATACCGATAAGTTCAGACGCTTTTTTTACAGGGATAGGGTTAACTTCAACGAACATTATATCAATTAAGGGCAAAAGCCTTTCTTGAAGTTCATAGGCTTCTTTATTTTTGCCTGCAAAATATAATCTTGCAACGTCGCCAACTTCCTTCGGCGCAATATTTGAGGCAACTGAAATTAAACCCATTGAACCAATGCTCATCATAGCAAGGTTAAGGTTGTCGTCACCAGAATAGAGCGCGGTTTTTCCACGAATAAGGCGCGCGGTTTCACAAATTTGTTCCATATTGCCACACGCTTCTTTTATACCGCCGATATTTTTATGTTCAGCAATTTCTTCCATAGTGCGAGGGAGAATATTGACGCCCGTGCGCGCAGGCACGTTATAGCAAAGAACGGGGATATCAACGTTGTCGCAAATATCGTTATAATATTTAACTAAGCCTTTTTGCGTGCATTTATTATAGTAAGGAGTGACAACTAACAAGCCGTCAGCACCGATTTTTTGCGCTAATTGGCTTTTTTCAATTGCCTTTTTCGTGCAATTACTGCCAGAGCCAAGAATAAACTTTACTCTGCCTGCAATTTTATCGTAAGCAAACTTAGCGATTTTATCGTATTCACTATCTGTGACGGTGGGCGCTTCACCCGTAGTTCCGAGAATACAAAGCGCGTCTATGCCGTTTTCAATTTGATATTCAATTTGTTTGCCGAGCGCGTCGTAATCAACGCCGTCTTTAGTAAAAGGTGTGATTGCGGCTGTACAAGTGCCTTTGAATATAGTTTTATTCATATTAACTCCTTAATTTTAGGTTGTATTAGATTTTACCTTTAAGTGCGCCGAGTTCAATAACTTTTTGTGCGATTTGAACTGCGTTGGTTGCAGCGCCTTTTCTAATGTTATCGGCAACGCACCAAATATTGATGCCGTTTTCAATCGTGTCGTCTTTTCTTATTCTGCCGATAAACACTTCGTCTTTATTTTCAGCAGTAAGGGGCATGGGGTAAACTAAATTTTTACCATCGTCTTCAAGAACAACGCCTTCTGCTTTAGAAAGAACTTCTTTAACTTGTTCAACCGTGCAGGGTTTTTCAAATTCAAGGTTGATTGATTCGCTGTGTCCGTAATAAACGGGAACGCGAACGCAAGTAGCGGTGACTTTAATAGATTGGTCACCCAAGATTTTTTTAGTTTCAAAAATCATTTTATCTTCTTCCTTGGTATAACCGTTATCTAAGAATACGTCTATATGCGGAATGCAGTTGCCGAAAATGGGGTAGGGGAATTTTTGGGGTGCTTCGCCACAAATTCCACCCTTAAGGTCGTTAAACCCTTTAACACCTGCACCTGAAACTGCTTGATAAGTTGAATAAATAACTCTTTTAATCTTAAACGCTTGATGCAAGGGCTTTAATGCAACCATTGCTTGAATGGTTGAGCAGTTGGGGTTAGCGATAATGTTTTTGTGCCAAAGAATATCGTTTGCATTGCATTCTGGAACAACGAGCGGAACTTCAGGGTCCCTTCTCCATGCACTTGAGTTGTCTATAACCAAAATTCCGTGTTTGGCGAAAATTGGTGCAAATTCTTTACTAACGTCACCACCGGCTGAGAAAAGCGCGATGTCAATATTTTTACCTTCAAGGTTTTTTTCGGCAAGTTCGATAATTTCATATTGTTTGCCCATGAAATCAACTTTCGTTCCAGCAGATTTTGCCGAAGCAAACAAATAATAATTTTCAACGGGAAGATTTCTTTCTTCTAACACTTGCAAAAATTTTCTGCCAACCATACCGGTTGCGCCAACAACGGCAACGTTATACTTTTTCATTATAGTATCACTCCTAAAACATAATATATATGCTTAGTTTAGCAAACGTAAACAAAAAAGTAAAGTTTTTTTTACCCAAACACCGATTTTTATTTGTAAAATATTTAAATTTAGTATATATTATATGATAGTACATAAAATTTGTACGATGGAATAATGTTATCTTAATTGTCGTTATCAATTCGTTTAGGGAGAAAACAATGGCACAAAAAAAGAGAGGCGGTTTTATTAACAGGCTTATGCTTGGCAAAGAAAAGTCCGAAGGATATGCTAGGGCGTCTTTGCCGTCTAACAGGTGGGAACTTTTTTGGGATATTTTTAAAAGCAGGTTTGGTAAATTAGTTATTATAAACTTGCTAGTTTTATTATTCTTTATTCCACTTATTCTTTTGATATATTTTAGGTACGTTGCTTTAGTTAATATGGGTATGTCTTATCCCTTTTCAATGGGTTTTGGCGTTGGTTATCAAGCACCTGCATCTTTAATCGGCTTATCTGAAAACATTATCTATAACGTTAATATGTTGATTTATTTGCTTATGCCTATTGCTTGTGCTATAGCAGGGGTTGGCCTTGCCGGTGGGGCGTACGTAATTAGAAACATGGTTTGGACGGAAGGTATTTTCGTTGCAAACGACTTTTGGCGTGGGATAAAACAAAACTATAAGCAAATTTTATTAGTTTGCCTTTTGTTTTCCGTCGTTTTCTATTTAACTATTATTTCATCTTCACTTGCAAAATACGCTATCGCTCTTGGTTCGGGAGTAATATGGCTATTGAAAATTGCTGAAGTTGCGTCTTATATATTCCTTGGCTTTTGGGCTATAGTGACTGCGCATATGATTACTATGAGCGTGACTTATAACTTAAAGTTCCGCCACTTGCTTAAGAACGCTGTTTTATTCACGGTTGTGTTAATTCCACAAAATATTCTTTTTGGATTTTTGGGTATGTTGCCTTTCTTATGCTTGTTTTTAGGCAATACCTTATTTGTTATAGGTATAATACTTATCGCAATTTTCGGCTTTTCACTATTGCTACTCGTGTGGACGAACTTTTCACAATGGGCGTTTGATAGATTTATAAACGACAAGGTTGAAGGGGCTAAAAAGAATAGAGGTATTTACGAAAAAGTTAAAGAAAGCGATGCTGGAGCGCTTAAAAAATATAGAGAACAGTTGGCTCTTGCTACTAGAAGTTCGCTCAACAACAAACCTATTAAGCCTATTACTGACGACGAACTTAAAGTTGCGGACTTGCCCACATCATTTAATAGAAGTGACCTTGAAAAATTGAGAGAAAGCAAGCAAGCGATTTACGACGACCACGCTAAATACGTTGAAGAGCATAAGAACGACCCAGAGTTTGCGCCCACCGAAGCAGAAAAAGAACAAGATAAACTTGCTGAAGAAAGGCAAAAACGCATAGAAAAAGCAAAGAAAGAACTTTCAAAGCGTAAAAAGTAATTATCGATAAAAGCGTCTTGGGGTTTCCAAGGCGTTTTTAGATTAAAAGGAGAGTTTGGTTTGAATAAACTTTTGAAAACCTTAGTGTTTGACGGGCAGATTTCTCTTTCCGTTTTAGACACAACGGAGATGGTTAATCAAGCAATTAAAATACACAAATTATCACCCGTTTGCGCGGCTGCGCTCGGGCGAACGCTTACCGTTTGCACGTTTATGTCCAGCAACTTAAAAAATCGTTTAGACAAACTTTCCGTCACGGTTAAGGGTGACGGGCCTGGTGGAAAAATTACCGTTTGTGGAAACGGTGAACTTGCTATGCGCGGTTTTATAGATAACCCAAACGTTGACCTTCCTTTAAGAGAAGACGGCAAACTTAACGTTGGCGCTTGCGTTGGAAAAAACGGCAGACTAACCGTGGTTAGAAGTATGGGGCTTAAAGACCCTTACACGGGCAGTAGTGAACTTATTACGGGTGAAATTGCAGAAGATTTCACTGCCTATTTCGCGTTTAGTGAACAGCAACCAACGGCTATGGCATTAGGGGTTAAAATCGGCGTTGACGGCACGTGTGTTGGTGCTGGTGGCGTTATCGTTCAAGCGATGCCTGGCGCAAGTGAAGACGCGTTGTTTTTAGCCGAACAAATTACTAAAGACTGCGCAAACGTTTCAACGCTTATTGAAGAGCACGGCGCAGAGTGGATTGTAAAAGAACTTTTCTTTACGGATAAATTTAATGAATATCAACCAGAATATAAATGCCTTTGCAGTAGGGAATATATCGAAAAAGTGCTTATTTCACTTGGCAAAGATGAACTTAACGATATAATAGAAAAAGAAGGGAAAATCAAGGTGGATTGTCAGTTTTGCGATAAGGTTTACGAGTTTGACGAAACAGACATTCAAAAGTTTTTCGGATAAATTATGAGTGATAACGTTTTACTTTTCGATAAACCGATTTTAAGGTATCGCCGTTTAGCAGACGAATGCGCTAAAAAAGAAGATTTTTTAGGGGCGATAAGATTTTTAACTTCGGCAAAAAATATAGACCCTTTCAATTTAGACGTTTTAATTGACCTTGCTGATAATTACGCTGACGCAGGACTTTTAGAAAACGCTAATAAGTGTTGGTTTAATTATATTGATAAAGCACCTAAAGAACGGCTTGCCGTTGCTTATGAAGAGCTTGCTATAAACTTTTTTTATCTTGATAATTTTTGGGCGTCAAGTTATTATTTTCATAAAAAACTTGAGATAGACGGATTTATTTCTAAAGAAGGTTTGAGCCAAGAAATTATCGACTTTTTTTCGGGCGAAGAACACAAAAAAGGAAGTTATAAAATTGCTTATCCGTTCGATAGGGCGGACTATTCTTACGAAGTTAAAAAAGCAAAGCATTGTATGACGATTGGCATATTTGATGAAGGTGCGAAAATTTTGCAATCTATACCGTCAGAGTGCCTTGATGAAGACGGGTTTGGTGACCTTGCCGTTTGCCTTTTTATGAGTGACGATTTAGACGGCGCTGAAGAAGTTTGTAGGCAATCGTTAAAACTTCACGGCGATAACGTCACCGCGTTTTGCAACCTTTCAACCGTTTACGATATGAAAGAAGACTTTGACAATAGCGATTATTATTATCGCAAGGCGTTGTCTTGCAAAAAGGGTGATAAGGCGGAAGCGTATAAAATAGCAACTTGCGCAATTGAACGTGAAGATCATCAAATGCTTTTAGAGTGTTTAACCACTATTTTAAATGAACGACCTTACGAACTAAATATGCTCTTTTTTAGCGGGCTTTGTTATGCGAATTTGGGCAATTTTGAGCGTGCTGAACAGCAACTAAAAACTGCTTTAAGTTTAGACCCCGAAGATAGCGTGGTAAGATTTTATTACGACTATGTTAATGGTCTTTTAGTTTCGGGGGCGGACGAGCAAAATTTTATGCCTTTTAAATACGTTAAAGAACTGCCTGAACAAGTGATTTCTAAATATAAAAAGAAGATAAAATCGCTTGTGAAAAATCCCGAAAAAATGGCTTCTATGGTAAAGAAAACAGAAGTTAGGAAAGTTTTAGAATGGGGGCTTTTTTCACTTGATAGCCAAGTGGTGAGAGATTGCGTTTTCGTTTTAACAAATACTTTAACGCCCTATTCAAAAAGCGTAATGATGAAAGCATTAATCAATCCCGATGGGCGAGAAGAATTAAAAAGACTTATTATTTACGTCTTGTTGCAATGCGGTGTAAAAGAAAAAATCGGCGTTGTTGCCGGCTCTTTTTATTGCAAATTAAAGCCTAAAAAACTTGCGTGTGAAAAGGACTTAGAACACGGCGGTTTGTATTTATCTTCTTACGCATTATGCGTTTCTAAAATGATTTTTTTAGACGTTGAAGTGCTTGATAAATTAGCAAAACAATGTGACGTTATATTTAAAAAATTGCGTTCGATTATTACTGAAAGCGACGCCACGAACGAAGAAATAGCAGGACTTATTTTATTTCGCGCAAAGGCTAAAAAGTTTTCGGATATAGCCATGGTCACGCGTGTTTTTTCGGTGGATAAAAACAAATTGATTTATTTAAATAAACTTGTGGACGGTGAAAAAAATGATTAAAGTTATTGACGTTGATAAACTCTTTGATAAATATATTGAAGGGTACGTTTATTCTAATATTGGCAAGGTTAAGCCTGAAGAAATTGAAAATAAAATTCCTGAACTTTACCTTGCGTTCGGTGATGAAAAATTAGACGATTTAGACGGGAAAACCCCAAACACTTATTACAAAGATTTTAGTGGGGAAGAGTTGCTTTCTTGTTTAAAAGAACATTTGGAAAAGGACGTGCCTGTTTCCGATTTTTTATGCGAAGCGATAACTGATAACGCTCAAAACGAAACCGCTCTTCTCAATGCCTTAAACCAAGATAACGGTGAAGAATTTACACTTTATTTAATGAATATGTTAGGTGATTTGGCAAGTGAAAAGGCGCAAAAAAGATATATAGAATTTATAACTTGGGATTATAGTGAGCCTATTAGAGAACTCGCAACCGAATTGTTGTCGCCTATGGCTGAAAGTGTTAAAGAGCAACTTTTAAGTCAGTTTGACGAAGTTGACGGCGTTAAAAAGGCGTGCTTAACTGAAATTTTGTCAAACTGCAAAAATGACGATAGGGTATTTGAAATTTTAATTAATGAATTTAACTTACACCGTGACCAAGTTCCAACTTACGCCAACTATCTTGCTAAGTATGGTGACGAACGGGCGTTGCCTACGTTAATGCAAGCAATAGAAAACGAAAAAATAACTTACGCTGACTTTGAAGAGTTGCGCTTTGCGATTGAAGCACTTGGCGGAACTTATGATAAAGCGCGTGATTTTTCTAAAGAAAAAACGTATAAAAAAATTAAAGGCGAGCAGTCTAACCAAAACAAAAACTAATCGCAGGGAATAAAATTTTTGCGTATAAAACTTTTGTTTTTTACCTATAATACGGGTATAAATTAAAAGGAGAGCAAAATGTCAAAACGCAAAAAGAATAAAAATAAAGTTATTAAACTAACTGACGAGCAATACGGCGCGTATATTATGGCGCTTAAAGACGAACGCCCACCAAAACTTATTGAGGATACTCAAAAAGAACAATAAAGGCTAAATAAAAGCGTTTACACACAAAATTCTTCGCGATTGCGAAGAATTTTCTTTATTCGTTTGTATTTTTAAGTGAGATTATAGTATAATTAAATAGTTAAACGTGGCAATTCTTTGCCTATAAGGAAAAATATGATAACGATAAAAGAAGTAAAAACAAAAAAAGATATTAAAGAATTTGCAACTTATCCCGTTAAGTTATACGATAAGTGCCCTTATTACGTTCCTAATTTGTTAAGTGACGAATTTGCACTCTTTAACCCTAAAAAGAACTTTAACTTAAAAGAAAACAACTTAAAAGGTTTTTTGGCGTATAAAGACGGGCTGTTGGTTGGGCGTATTGCGGGATTTATAAACGGCAAGGAAAACGAACTTTCTGGCAAAAAATATATTAGGTTTTCGCGTTTTGAGTGCGTAGACGATATAGAAGTTTTTAAGGCTCTTTTGGGCGCGGTTGAAAAGTTCGGCATAGAAAACGGCATGGAAATTATGCACGGACCTTGGGGCTTTAACGATACGGATAGGGAAGGTATGTTGACTTTCGGCTTTGATAAGAGAAGCACTTATTCAACTAACTATTATTATCCTTACTTTCATAAGCGCATGGAAGAATTAGGGTTTGACGACGAGTCTAAGTGGATTGAATATTTATTCACTATTCCTGAAACGCCTTATGAAAGGGTGACCAAACTTGCTGATAAATTAAAGAGCAAGTATAAGGTGGTTGACGTTGCCGATACAATGAGTGTTAAACAAATTTTAAAAAGGTATGGCGACAAGTTTTTTGAAACGCTTAACGACGCCTACGCTCATTTAGACGGCTATATTCCAATAGAAGGAAAGGCGCGTGATAACGTTTTAAGTCAATTTGCAACCATAGTCAACATGCGATACATAAGTTTTTTAGTTGATGAAAATGATAACGTTGCAGGTTTTGGCATTGTGTTGCCGTCTATTGCAGACGCGCTTATAAAGAGTAGGGGTAAACTTTTCCCAACGGGGTTTATTTCTGTGCTTAAATCAATCAGTAAGCCAAAAGAACTTGAAATGGCGCTTGTTGGCGTTAGCAGTGAATATAAAAATACGGGTATCAATTCAATAATAATGTCGCGCATAATGAAAAATATTATTGAAGACGGCATTTTGAGTATAGAATCTAACCCTATGCTTGAATCAAATCTTAATATTCAACAACAATGGAAGTTTGCGCAAACTGAAATTATTAAGAGACGCCAAACTTATCAAAAATACATAGGGAAATAAATTTTGAAATTATTTAATTACTTTAAGAATAGGTTTAGCGATAAAGCGTTTGCCATTTTGTTTTTGCTATATGCTTTTATTTGCGTGTGTATTGCAGGGTATTGGTTAATTGACTTTAATTTAAGAAATTTTTTCTTGTCGCTAATATATTTACTAATTGCGTTTGCCGTACCAATCGCTGAATATTTGGTTAGGTTTAAGTGTGGGCCGTTGTTCGTTGGTGCGTTATATTTTTTAGCACTTGGCGGGATAACGGGGTCGTGTTTTAATCTCTATACCATAATTCCTTTTTGGGATATAGTTTTGCACGTTTTATCAGGTGTTTTGTTTTCAGCGGTGGGTTTTGCCGTGGCTCAAAGGTTTTTTGGAATAGCAAATACGGTTAAAAAGTTTTTTGGGTGCTTAGTTTTTGCCTTGTGTTTTAGTTTGGCTATCGCTGTCGTTTGGGAAATTTTTGAATTTATCTGTACGATAGCAGTTGGCGCAGATATGATGGAAGATACGCTCGTCAACAAAATAAATTCGTATTTTCTATCTGGCACGCACGCAAAAGCCGTCACGCTTGACGGCATAACTAAAACGGTTATTTATTATGGAAACGGCAACACTTACACCATAAACGGATATCTTGACTTGGGGCTTATTGATACTCTCGTCGATATGATAGTTTGCACGGGTGGAGCGCTCGTGTTTATGGCGGTGGTGGTCTTTGCTTACTTTAAGTTTCCCGTTCTAAACCGCATTTTGATACCTGAAAGTATTGAATAAAACAAGCTTAATCGCAAAAAAGATTGCTTTAGGTGCGTCACTCATAGGGATTTAAATTATGCAATTTAGAAAACTCGACTTTTCAAAATTCGAGTTTTCTTTCGCCCACATAAAACAAATTGAATTAAATTTTAATTTATGTTATAATAAACTCGCCGATAAATAAGAATTTAAAAGTGAGATGATATTTTTGAATAAAGATATATTATTGTCTAATATAGATAAAATTCATACTACTGAAATGGGTATTGATAGAATTAATAAGAATCTAAAATTGGATACTTATGACGTAGTTGACTTTTGTAAAAATAAAATATTACATAAGAATTGTAATATTTATAAGCAAGGTAAAAATTGGTATTGTGAAATTGATAATATTAAAATAACTATTAACTCTTATAGTTATACAATCATTACAGCACATTTAATCAAATAAATTCCAATTTGTCGAGTTGATATTCTTTGTGGAAAATTTTTCAAAAGTGTAGCACACTATACTTTGTAAACAAAGTAGCG
>SVHO01000016.1 GCA_015055725.1 Clostridiales bacterium
TGCCTTGAACACGAAAGCTATACTTACGAAAGAACCCTTTTTGCAGATACAACGGAAGATAGTATTGAACAAACATTAATCGCAAAATATACATATTCAAGCAAATAATCAAATTCCAATTTATCGAGTTGTTAATCTTTGTGGAAAATTTTCAAAAGTGTAGCACACTATACTTTCAAAAGAAAGCTGTGTGTTTTGCAAAGCAAAAAATAAAGGATAGCAAAAATCTTGCTATCCTTTTATGTTGTCAAAAAAATCCCTATGGGAAACGCCCTTACGGTGGTTTTTTTGTGTTTAAGGTTCTATTTTTTGTTGTTTATTTTTCTAAATTGCGAGGGTGTTAAACCTTCGCTTTTTTTGAAGGTGTTGCAAAAATAATTTGGCGAATCAAAACCGCAATCGGCAGAAATATGAGATATGGAATCATTAGTGTAAACCAAACGTTTTGCTGCAAAGTTAATTCTGATAGAGTTTACGTATTGCATTATGGATAGGCCTGTAGATTGTTTAAATATTGCTGATAAATAAGATTGTGAAATGTGTGCAAAACTTGCAATTTGCTCAATAGTTTTTATTTCAGAAATATTGTTGTTTATGAAAGTGAAAATTTTTTCCATTAATTCGTTTGAAATTTTAGGTGAAGCAGAGTCAATTGAAGAATTTTTGCAAGATGGCACGGAAGATAGAGAGAATAATAAATAACCTAAATTGTACGCAATGGCAAACTCGTCATTTTGCTCATCTGACAAGTAAATTTTTTCAATTATTTGCAAAATTTCATCATTTGATTTGCTAAAATCAAGCGGACTTTTGTCAAAACAAGTTAACAAAATTGAAATGGTTTTTTCAGAAAAATATTTTTTTAGAAACTCTTTTGAAAACATAATAACGTAACGCGAAACACCGCTAGTGGAATATGAAACAACAGATGATGAAGAAGATGAGGATGATGAAGATAAAATAAATAAAATACTCATTTCTTTTAATGTTCCATCTTTCAAAAAATTGTAATCGCAAAATCAAATGTTCAAATCCCACTAGGGTGTAATTTTATCATACATAAACTTAAAGTGTATGGGACAAAATCTGTCGTGACGTTTTCTAAAAAATTGCATTAAAAAAGACCTATAAAAGCGTGAAAATGCTCTTATAGGTCTTAATTTTTGCTATAAACACTGATTTTAGCGTAAAAATAAGGTCTATAAGCAAAATACTTATAGACCCATACTAGTGGTGGGCAGGGGTGGATTCGAACCACCGAAGTCGCTGACAGCGGATTTACAGTCCGCCCCATTTGGCCGCTCTGGAACCTGCCCATTGATATTAAATTGTGGAGCTGGTGACTGGAATCGAACCCGCAACCTGCTGATTACAAATCAGCTGCTCTGCCAGTTGAGCTACACCAGCAAAGTATAAACTTGGTGCCTCGGGGCGGAATCGAACCACCGACACAGGGATTTTCAGTCCCTTGCTCTACCTACTGAGCTACCGAGGCATACAAGTTGTTTTGAAAATGCTTGTATTGCTACAAGCATTTTCTTTTGGCGACCCGGAAGGGGCTCGAACCCTCGACCTCCAGCGTGACAGGCTGGCGTACTAACCATCTGTACTACCGGGCCAAATTAAAAACAATTTAATGGTGGGCCTTCACGGACTCGAACCGCGGACCAATCGGTTATGAGCCGACCGCTCTAACCAACTGAGCTAAAGGCCCCTGAATCGTTGTAAGCTATGGTGAAAAGCATATAATGGTCGGGGTGAAGAGACTCGAACTCCCGACCCCATGGTCCCAAACCACGTGCGCTACCAACTGCGCTACACCCCGTTCATTCACAACGCCTTAATATATTATAATAAAACGCAAATAAAGTCAACAATTTTAAGCCGTTTTTTTCAAAGTTTTTTTATTTTTTTTAAAAATTATTTTTTTGACAAAAAAAATTAAAAATGCACTTTAATTTACAATTTATTTCATTTCCTTTGTGTTAGCCTTTTATTACTGACTAAGGAGGGGAATATGGATATTAAGTACAAAAAAATTAACGGTGGTTTAACGCTATTCGTTTACGGTGAATTAGACGAATGCTCAGCGTCTCAAGCAAAAAATATTTTAGATAGAGTTTTAATGGAAAACTTAAACGTAAAAAAGGTTATATTTGATTTATCAGGACTTTCTTTTATGGATAGCACGGGAATAGGGCTTTTGATAGGTAGATATAAAAAACTTAAAGAATTTTCTATTCCTGCTTACATATCAGGCGCGTCGCTTGCAACTGAAAAAGTTATAGAGTTAGCCGGAATTTATAATATAATGCCAAAATTTTAGGAGTAGTTATGAAAGTTAATAATAAAATCACGCTTAAATTTCCTTCATTATCAATAAACGAATCTTTTGCCCGTAGTGTAGTTTCCTGCTTTGCTTTACAGTTAAACCCAAGTATATCTGAAATTTCAGATATTAAAACTGCGGTTAGCGAAGCGGTCACGAATGCAATAGTTCACGCCTACGCTGGAAGGATTGGCGAAATTACGCTAAAAATGTGGATAGAGGATAACGTTATACATATTAATATTTGCGACGACGGAATCGGGATTGAAAACGTTGAACAAGCGTTAGAACCGTTTTATACAACGCGTGAAGACGAAGAACGTTCTGGAATGGGCTTTACTATTATGAAAAACTTTATGGACGGTGTTGAAGTTTTTTCTAAGATAGGCGTCGGTACGAAAATTTATATGTATAAAAAAATAAAGGTTAACTAAATAAAATGTTAAATCAAGACGAACAACTTGATTACATAAGAAAGGCGAAATTAGGCGATGAAAAATCAAAACAAATAATGTTTGAACAAAATTCACCCTTAATTAAAAGCATAATTAGGCGATTTAAGGATAAAGGCGTTGAGTATGAAGATTTGTATCAAATTGCATGTATTGGATTTCTTAAGGCGATAAATAACTTTGATGAGATATACGAAGTAAAATTTTCAACTTATTGTGTGCCAATGGTTATTGGGGAAATAAAAAGATATATGCGTGATAATGGTGCAATAAAAGTTTCACGTGCGCTTAAAATTTTGGCTAATAAAATAAATAAATTCATTGACGAATATCAATCTATCCACGGCGTCTCACCAAGTGTTGAATTTCTAGCAAATAAGTTTAATATCGAACGTGATGAAGTTGTTGTTGCGTTAGATAGTTTAAAAATGCCACTATCACTTTATGAAAAATTTGAAGACGAAGAAGATGGGCAAGAATTAATAGAAAAATTACCAGATAAAAGTAGTGAAGATATTTTGCTTAACAAAATTCATTTAACTGATATAATATCAAAATTAAGTGAAAGAGAAAGAAAAATTATAATCATGAGATTTTTTAGAGATAAAACTCAAAGCGAAATTGCAAAAAGTTTGGGCGTTTCGCAAGTTCAGGTTTCACGGCTTGAAAATAAAATCATTGATAAAATACGGCTAAAATTTTAGTCGTATTTATTTTTTTAGCTTCTTTTGAATATTAACCGCTAAAAGCGCCATATTAAGTTTATGAGAAAAGAAAAGAGATATGAATATTTAAAAAATTCAGATGAAAAAGAAATTTTAATTAAAGATTTTAACAAAAAGGAGTTAAAAAATGAAAACTTCAGCTGATTGCGAAAACAAAAATTATCTTGAATACGTAAAAGCAATTTCACCCAAAACTAAAGAAAAGCGCTCTTTATTTCACGCATTTTGGGTCGGTGGGGTTATATGTATGATAGGGCAAATTTTGCGAATGATTTATGAAAGTTTAATTGGACTTCAAGGTGATGAATTAGCATCATACGTTTCAATGACAATGATTTTTCTAGGTGCATTTTTAACTGGGTTAGGTGTTTATGATAGAATAGGTAAATATGCAGGTGGTGGTTCAATCGTGCCGATTACAGGCTTTGCTAATTCAGTCGTTTCGCCCGCAATGGAGTTTAAAACTGAAGGATATATTTATGGAACCGCAGCTAAAATGTTTATAATAGCAGGGCCAATTATTGTTTTTGGCGTTGCAAGTAGCGTTTTGGTCGGTATTCTTTATTTTATTGGATATAGGGTGTTTTAATGAAGAGAACTATTTATTTTAAAAACAAACCAACAATTGTTGGTACGGGAACTATTGCAGGTCCAAAGGAAAGTTCGGGCAGTATTGCTAAATATATTAAAAACAAACTTGACGACGATATGTATGGCGAAGAATCGTATGAAAAAGCGGAGAGTAAAATGCTTTTTAACGCTATAAAAACCGCTATAGACGACTCAAAAAAGAAAGACAATGAAATAGATGCCCTTATTGCTGGAGACCTTCTAAACCAAATTGTCGCCTCCACGTTTGCTGCTCGTAATTTTAGGTTTGGTTATTTAGGCGTTTATAACGCGTGTGCTACCTTTACAGAAGCGCTTACGCTTGGGGCAACGCTGATTGACGGTGGATATATGAAAAACGTTGTATGTGCTACTAGTAGCCATTTTTCGTCTGCAGAAAGACAATATCGATATCCATTAGAACTCGGTAGCACTCGACCACCACAAGCACAATGGACTGTCACGGGGGCTGGTGCTTGTGTTTTATCTTCTGAAGGAAGGGGCCCGAAAATTACATGCGCAACCATTGGTAAAATAATTGATTTCGGGGTAATTGATGCTAATAATATGGGCGCTGCTATGGCACCTGCGGCTAGTGATACTTTATTTACACACTTTAAGGAAACAGGTTTAACCCCTGATGATTACGATTTAATAGTCACGGGCGATTTAGGTGTGCTTGGTTCGCGCGCGCTAAAAGATTTAATATGGGAAAAGGGTTTTGATATAGAAAAACAACACGTTGATTGTGGTGAACTCGTTTACAATATTTGTGAAGATGAATATCAAGGCGGAAGCGGTGCAGGATGCAGTTCCTTGGTTTTTTCTTCTTATTTATACAATAAATTAAAAAATAAGAAACTAAATAAAATACTATTAATAGCGACGGGTGCATTGCTTTCTTCTTTATCTGCACAACAAGGGGAAAGTATTCCTGCGATTGCGCACGCCGTTTCTTTGGAGAGTTAATATGATTATTGAATTAATTATAATGTTAATTAAAGCATTTGTAGTTGGGGGTGGAATATGCACTATTGCTCAACTTTTAATTAATTACACCAAAATAACATCGGGGAAAATTTTAGTTTATTTTTTACTATCTGGAGTAATATTGCAAGCCTTAGGATTATATCAATATTTAGTTGATTTTGCAGGGGCAGGGGCAACCGTGCCTATTTCAGGTTTTGGATATTTGCTTGCAGACGGGGCGATGAAAGGTGCAAAAATAAGCCTTTTTAACGCTATTACAGGCGGAGTAAGTGCCGCATCAATGGGAATTACCGCAGCGATAGTTTTTGGTTATATTTTTGCTGTTCTTTTTAAATCAAAATCTAAAAAGAATTAAAGATTTTTAATAATATTAGTGCTTTCTAAATATAATGTAATATGATAGAATGCACAGATAAGTATATATGGTATACAAAAAAGAACAAAAAAAAGAACAAAAGGCTTTTTGTATTTTTTATTGTTTTCTTAATTATTGCTGGCTTTTTTTTGTATTATAAAAGCATTGTTTCTAAACAAATTTATTCGATATGTTCTGATTATGCTAAAAGTTATAGCATAACGGCAACTAACGATGCGGTTTTAATATCTTTAAGCAACAACTTGAAATATTCAGACTTAATTTACGTTGAAAAAAACACTACGGGGGATATTGTTTTAATAACTGCAAATTCACATAAAATAAATGCGTTAAGTAGAGAAATTGTATATAATACTAAAAATTTATTGCTTAATCAACTCAAAAAAGGTGTTCCTATTCCGTTTTTTGCGTTTACTGGAATTGGTTTTTTATCAGGATATGGTAATAATGTTGATTATAAAGTTTTAAGCGTTTCAAAGGTAGATTGCGATTTTAAATCAGAATTTAAGTCGGTTGGAATAAATCAAACACTTCATTCTATATACGTTGAAGTTTTAAGTGATGTTAAAATTGAAGTCCCGTTAATGTCTAAAAGCGATATAACAACGTCTAAAATCCTTATTTGTGAAAGCGTTTTAATCGGAAAAGTACCCGAAATTTACTTGGGTGGAGGAATATTAAATTCAATAATAAAGTAAATAGTTAAAGTTTAATAACTTATATTCTCTTGACAACGTTAAAAAAATACATTATAATATTAAAAAACGTTGAAAAAGACAGGTGCGCACGTCTGTTCGTCAAGAGAGAAAAACCCTTTGGCTGAAAGGTTTTTTACGTGCTGTGCGCAATATTCACTTTGGAGTTGTGTACCGAACTTATAGTAGGCTACATCGGGTTATCTCCGTTATCGGATATCGAGGCACAATTTTTTTTGTGCGAATTAGGTGGTATCGCGTTAAAGACGCCCTATTTTAAGGGCGTCTTTTTTATTTATTTGGAGGTATATATACTTATGCAAGAAAAATTTGACCAATTAAAACAAATGGCAAAAGACGAGCTTCTTTCAGTTTTTTCTACTAAAAATTTGTTTGAATTAAAAACAAAATATGTTGGTAAAAACGGTGAAATAACCGCATTACTACGCGGGATGAAAGACGTTCCGGCATCAGAGCGCGCAAATTTTGGTAAAATGGTTAACGATTTAAAAGTTGAAGTAAGCGAAATGTTTAATCAAAAAGAGATTGAACTAAAAGAAAAAGAACTCGCTGAAAAATTTGAAAGTGAATCAGTCGACGTGACGCTTCCTGGGAAAATCAATAAAAACGGTAGTTTGCACCCCTTAAACTTAGTGAAAAACAAGATTTTAGACGCTTTTTGCGGTATGGGGTTCGAGGTTTTTGAAGGTCCTGAAATTGATACGGATTATTATTGCTTTCAAGCTTTAAACATTCCGAAAGACCACCCTGCTAGGGACATGCAAGACACCTTTTATATAACTGATAACGTTTTGCTTAGACCGCACACTTCTCCAGGGCAAGTTAGAACTATGGAGAAAAAAGCACCGCCAATCAAAATTTTAAGTCCAGGTAGGGTATATAGAGCAGACGACGATGCGTCACACTCTCCAATGTTCCACCAAATCGAAGGGCTTGTTGTTGATAAAGGCGTTTCTCTTTGCGACTTAAAAGGGCTTTTAGACGAATTCGTTAGAATTATGTTTGATGAAGACACTAAAACGCGTTTTAGACCGTCATATTTTCCTTTTACTGAACCGAGTGTTGAAGTAGACGTGACGTGTTGCAAATGTCACGGAAAAGGTTGCAGTTTGTGTAAAGGCACGGGTTGGATTGAAATACTTGGCGCAGGTGTTGTAAACAAAAAAGTTCTTGAAATGAGCGGAATAGATTCAAACGTTTATTCAGGTCTTGCTTTTGGTATGGGTATAGAACGTATAACCATGATTAAATACGGAATTTCCGATATTAGAACGTTGTTTGAAAATAACGTTAAGTTCTTAAAACAATTCAATAGGAGATAATTGAAATGAAAGCACCACTTTCTTGGTTAAAAGATTACGTAGATATAGATTGCACCGCAGAACAATTAAAAGATAAATTATTTTCATGTGGTTTTGAAGTTGAAGATATGGTATACGTTGCTAAACATATCGATAAAATAGTGACGTGTAAAATTTTAAGCATTGAAAAACACCCCAACGCAGACAAATTGTCTGTCACGCAAGTTGATGCAGGCCAGTATGGCAAATTACAAATAATTACAGCAGCTACAAATATATTCGTTGGGGCAATCGTTCCTGTTGCGTTAGATGGCGCAACGCTTGCAAACGGAGAAAGGATTTTTAACGGACAATTGCGCGGTCTTCCTTCTTGTGGTATGTTTTGTAGTGGGGAAGAATTAGGCATCACTGACGACTGGTATGAAGGCGCATCAGTGCACGGCATCTTAATTTTCAAAGAAGAATATGAACTCGGTGTTTCTGTTAAAGAAATTCTTGAATTAGAAGACGTTATGTTTGACATAAACGTCACGGCAAATCGTCCTGATTGTCAATCAATTTTAGGTTTGGCGCGCGAAGTTGCGGGCGTGCTTGATAAAAAATTAAAAATGCCAGATTTATCCTATGCTATTTCCAATGATTTATCGACGGTTAAAACAGTTAAAGTTAGCGATAATGCGTTTGATTTATGTCCAAGATATATGGCTCATTACGTTAAAGACGTTAAAATTGAACCATCACCATTATGGCTCAAAAGAAGGCTAGCTTCAATGGGTATTCGCTCAATTAATAACGTGGTAGATATAACAAACTTCGTTTTACTTGAAATTGGTCAACCAATGCACGCGTTTGATTTATCTACGTTGAATGGTAGTGAAATCATTATTCGTAGGGCAAATCAAGGTGAGAAAATAATCACACTTGATGAAAAAGAATTCGAATTGAATAGTGAAAATCTTGTAATTTGTGATGCTCAAAAACCAGTTGCTTTGGCAGGGGTTATGGGCGGATTAAATAGTGGAATTAATGATAGCACTCAAAATATCGTGTTTGAATCGGCAAAATTTGCTAGAGATAATATCCGCAAAACGTCAAAACAATTAGGTCAACGCACCGACGCTTCTTCAAGATATGAAAAAGGTGTTGATTATTATTCTGTTGAAGTTGGATTAAAACGTGCACTAAATTTAATTGACAAACTTAATTGTGGAACTATCGCATGTGACAATTATGACTTAACTTGTGAAGAAATCAAAGAAAAGGAAATTATTACAACTATTTCTAAAGTAAACGCCGTTTTAGGTATAAACGTTCCCGCAGAGACTATTAAAGATATTCTAACAAGACTAAGTTTTGGTGTTGAAATTAACGGTGATAATTTAAAAGTTATCGTTCCACTATATAGGGAAGATATGGATAGCTATCCCGATATTGCCGAAGAAATTATTAGAGAATATGGATACGACCATATTGAACCGTCATTGCTTAAAACGTCTGCAATAACAAATGGTGGCTTAAACGACGAACAAAATAAAACAGAACAACTTAAAAACTTAATGGTTGGCTATGGCTTTAACGAAATGATAAACTATTCTTTCGTTTCAGAAAAAGAATATGATTTATTTGGTTTTGATAAGAATTCAGATAGACATAAATTCATAAAATTATTAAATCCACTTGGCGAAGATTTAGCGGTTATGCGCACTTCTCTTTTACCGTCTGCTGTTCGTGCAGTTTGCTATAATATAAACAGAAAAAATAACGAAGGTAGATTGTTTGAACTTGCTAAAGTTTATAATCCAAAATCCTTACCTTTAACTGAATTGCCCGTTGAAAATGAATTTTTGTCTTTCGTTGTATTTGGCGAAAATGAAGACTTCTTTACAGCAAAGGGTGTTATAGAAGGCATTTTGGATAATTTCTGCAACGGAGCAGACGTTGAGTTTATACGTTCAGATAAAAAATTCTTGCACCCAAAACGTAGTGCGGATATAATTGTTAACGGCAAAAATATTGGCTTTGTTGGTCAAATTCACCCTTCAATTATTGAAAAACTTGACGTTGATAAGGCGATTTATGGCGCCGAAATTGATTATTCGGCGTTAAAACTATCATTTAACGATAAAATTATGTTTAAGCCTATTTCTAAATATCCAACCATTGAACGTGACCTTGCTGTTGTTGTTGATAAAGATGTTGAATGTGGAAAAATTATAAAGACAATTAAAGATTTGGGTGGGGAATACTTAGATAGCGTTTCTCTCTTCGATATTTATCAAGGTGAACAAGTTGGCGCAGGGAAAAAGAGTATGGCGTTTAATTTAGTTTTCGTTTCATATGATAAAACCTTAAACGTTGAAGAAATCGACGCTGTTATCGACGGGATTTTACACGGTTTAACCACAGAAGTTGGGGCTGAATTGAGATAAAATGATATCACTAAAATCGTTAAAGGCAATTGAATATGACAAGATTATGCAAAACGTATCTTCTTGTGCAGTTTTAGAAAAAACAAAAGAACGACTTCGTTCTTTTGTTCCTTTAACTACGCTTTGCGAAGTTGAAATTTTGCAAAAACAAACTGAAGAAGCATATAAACTTTTGTATACTTATAGTACGGGTGGCGTTTATTTTGCCGACGATATTAGTGAACAGTTAAAAAGAGTAGATATTGGTGCAACTTTGACCAATGGCGAACTATTAAAAGTTTCCCAAAATCTTAAAAGTGCTAGAATTATACGCACCGCTATAAACTCAGTTAACGACCAAGCCATCACTATTTTACCTGAAATTGCAAACAGATTATACGTTAATCTTGACTTTGAAAACGAGATAAACGAAAAAATTATTTCTGAAGATGAAATAAGTGATAATGCTTCGCCTAAATTATATTCTATTCGTAAAAGTATTAGAAATATCAATGCTAAAATTCGTAATGAATTAAATTCTTTTATGCGTGGTGGACTCAATAAGTTTTTGCAAGATAGCGTTGTGACAATGCGCCAAGATAGATACGTTATTCCCGTAAAAAGTGAATATAGAAGTTTTGTAAAAGGTTTTATTCACGATCAATCGTCATCTGGTGCAACTGTTTTCATTGAACCTGAACACGTTATGGAACTTAATAATGACCTAAAGCGCGCTATTTTTGACGAGACAGAGGAAATCCACAGAATTCTTGCTGAATTATCATCAAAAGTATCCTATATGTCTGATGCGCTTAGGTATAATTATGAAAATTTAATTGACCTTGACGTTTGTTTTGCCCGCGCTGAATATTCATTTAAGAATAAATGCACAAAACCATTACTTAATGATAAAGGTATTGTTTTTATAAACAGGGGCAGGCACCCTCTTATTGACAAAGAGAAAGTTATCCCCGTGACAGTAAAACTTGGTGATAATTATAATTTTTTACTTATAACAGGACCAAACACAGGTGGTAAAACTGTCACGTTAAAATTAACGGGGCTTTTATCCGCAATGGCTATGAGCGGACTATTTGTTCCCGCCGAAGATGATAGCAAAATTTCAGTTTTTTCTAATATTTATTGTGATATTGGTGACGAACAAAGCATAGAACAAAACTTATCAACCTTTTCGTCGCATATAACTAACATTATAAATATAATAAACAACGTCAACAATAATAGTTTAGTTTTACTAGACGAAATTGGGGCTGGCACCGACCCCGAAGAAGGAAGCGCACTTGCACTTGCAATTATAAAAAAACTAATTAAATGTGATTGTTTTGGAATAATTACAACGCACTATTCAGCATTAAAAGAATATGCAGTTGATAGCAAAAAAATTGAAAACGCTTCAATGGAGTTTGATGCAAAAACTTTAAAACCGCTTTACAAATTAAATATTGGAATCCCCGGTAGTTCTAACGCTATCGATATTGCTAAAACTTTAGGGCTTGATAAGGATATTATTGAAGACGCGACAAAAAATTTATCTCAGGATAAAGTTAATTTTGAAAGCGTTTTGAAAAAAGCAGAAGAAAGCCGACTAAAATCTGACAAACTATCACTTGAACTTGAAAAATTAAAAGCTCAAAAAGAAAAAGAACTGAATAACGTTATTGAAGAGAAAGAAAAAATTAAAATTGAACGCGAAAAGATTTATATAAACGCTAAACACGAAACAAAAAGAATTGTTGCCGATAAACTTGCAGAAGCTGAAGAAATTATCGATGAGTTAAAAAACATTCTTAAACGTGTTGGTTTAGAAAGCAAAGAAGTTTTTAGAGCAAGTGAACTAAAAAATCGACTTAAAAATAGCCGTTATTTGACTGTTGAAAGTGACGATAGACCGTTTGAATTAGTTAAAATAAAAGAAAGTGACCTTACGGTTGGAAATAGAGTTTTCGTAAATTCTTTGGGTGCTTATGCTAAACTTTTAAGCGTGAGAAAAAATAAAAAAGAAGTTGAAATTTTAATTGGGGACATTAAAACAGTAGTTAAAATTACTGACCTTTATAACGCTGAACAAGAAAAACTCAAGGATAAAGACGTTAAAATATTTAGGCCGTCTGCAATATCGTCAGCCCCTAAAACAGAATTAAACGTTGTGGGGAAAACCTCTCTTGAAGCAATAACTGAACTTGAAAATTTTATTGACCAAGCAATAATGAATAATTTAGAAGAAATTAAAATTATTCACGGTGTTGGGGCGGGAGTTCTACTTAAAGAGATACGTTCTTATTTAAAAAAAGACAAAAACGTTTTAGAATTTAGGCGCGGAAATTATGGAGAAGGAGAAAACGGCGTCACTATCGTAAAGTTAAAATAATTTTTTATATTATACTAATATTAGTGGAGGATAGATGATTTATGCAAGAAATCTTTTATGAAGAATCGGCAACTATTGTTAATGAAAAATCTGCGACTTTTAAATATAATGCTTTTTTATTTTATCAATAATTTCATACTTTTTTATTTTTATTTGGCTATTAATCGTCTTCGTTGCTTATCCGCTCGATAATTTTTCGTTTATAGACGTTATTATTATATTATTGCCAATAGTTATGTTTGTGTTTTCTGGTGTGTTTTTTGGAAAAGTAAAGCAAAAATCATACGTTGAATATGACTATACCTTTGTCACAGGTTCTATACGAATAGCCAAGATTTTTAAAAATATTAAGCGCAAGTTTTTATTAAAATTTGAAGCTCGTGACGTTGAAAAATTGGGTAAATACGATAGTGCTACGTATAAGACGTATGAAAATATGCCAGGTATAAATAAAATAATTTTAACGTCAAATCTTTCACCTGCGGATAATAAAGATTTTTATTATATAGCAGTAAATACTGACGGAGAAAAAAAATTGCTTATTTTTGAATGTACTGAAACTTTTATTTCAAACGTTCTAAAATTTTCTAATAAAACTGTTATTGATGATGATTTTAGAAAAGACTTGTTAAACACCAAAAGATAATTATGATTTATTTTGATAATGCTGGAACTACTATTCCGTCTAAAACCGCGCTTTCTTTAGCGGAAAAATTTAATAACGAATTATTTTTTAACCCATCAACACTTTATAGAGGTGGACTTTCTTGTTCGCGCGAAATTAAAAATGCAAAAGAGAGTATATTAAAAAACTTATCTACCTTAAACCACGAAGTGATTTTTACGTCATGTGGGTCGGAAAGTGATAATATGGCAATTTTTTGTGCTAAAAAACGTGGCGTTTTTTTAACTACAAAAGGTGAACACTCTGCCGTTTATAAAAGCTTTTTAGAATTAAGGAATAGAGGAATAAGCACAGTTTTTATTGACTTAAATAAAGATGGTTCGGTAAACCAAACTGCTCTTTTTGATTATGTTAAAAATAATCCTGTGGATTTTGTATCCATTATTCACGTAAACAATGAAACTGGTGCTGTTAACGACGTAAATACAATCGCCAAACAGATTAAAACTATAAATAATAAAATTATTTTCCATGCCGATGGCGTTCAAGTATATGGTAAAATTCCATTTAAACTTTCAAAAGACGTTGATTTATATTCAATAAGCGCACATAAAATAAACGCATTAAAAGGAGTTGGTGCTCTAATTAAGAAAAAAGGGTTGAACCTTTCACCTCTAATTTTTGGCGGTGGGCAAGAAGGTGGGCTTAGAAGCGGTACGGAAAACGTTTTTGGTATTAAAGTTTTTGAATATGCTGGAAATGACAAATATTCTAAATTAAATGAAAATTATCAAAAAATTAAAAGTGTTAACGCTTTTTTACGTGAAAATATAGATAACAGTCTCTTTAAAATAATTTCAAGCGAAAATTCGAGTCCATATATTTTAACCATTTCAGCAGTTGGGCTTCGTGGCGAAGTAATTATGCATGCTTTAGAAGAACAGGGGTTGATCGTTGGAAACGGTTCAGCTTGCTCGTCTAAAAACAGGTTTAGTAGAGTTCTAGAAGCTTGTGGCTATGATGATAACGTTTTAGACGGCGTAATTAGGCTTAGTTTTTCATCAGAAACAACTTTAGGAGAAGCGCGTACTGCCGTTGAAATATTAAACGAAACTGTTAAAAAACTTAAAGGAATATTAAACTAATGAAACAAGCAATTATAATTAGATACTGTGAAATTCATTTAAAGGGTAAAAATCGCGGTTATTTTGAAAAAATGCTTAAAGAAAACATTAAGCGTTCACTAAAAGGTATAGATTTTAAATTTACGGCTATGCATAATCGTTATCTTATTGAAGATTTCAATGAAGATGATTATGAAATAATAGTTGATAAACTCAAAAAAATTGCAGGAATACACACTATTAGCATAGCATTAGTGGTTGAAAGTAATTTTGAAAGTATTTTTGAAGCAGTTAAAAATTTAATTCAAGATAAAACTGGCACGTTTAAGGTTATTACTAATCGTGCGGATAAAACTTTTTCACCTAATTCAATGGAATTCTCAATGATGCTTGGTGGAAAAATCTTAGAACACTTTAACAAAAACTTAAAGGTTGACGTAAAAAATCCCGACTTCGCTATTAACGTTGATATACGTGAAGAAGGGAAAACCTTTGTTTATACTGACGTTATTCATTGTTTGAGTGGTATGCCGGTTGGCTCTGCTGGTAAAGGCTTATTACTTATTTCTGGCGGTATTGATAGTCCCGTTGCGGGATATATGACCGCAAAACGTGGCATGAAATTAGATTGCTTGCACTTCCACAGTTTCCCATATACGGGCGAAGCTGCAAAAGAAAAAGTTATCGAACTAACTAAAAAAGTAGGGGAATATAACGGAGGGATAAATTTATTCGTTGTTTCGTTTACTCATATTCAAGAAGCGATACACAAACATTGCCCTGAAGAATTTATGATAACTATTATGCGCAGATTTATGATGCGTATTGCAGAAAGATTGGCAAAACAACAGGGAGACCAAGCCATTATAACTGGCGAAAGTTTAGGGCAGGTTGCAAGTCAAACGATTGAAAGCATCACCTCTTCTAATTCGGTTGTGACGATGCCCGTTTTGCGTCCACTTATTGCTTTTGATAAAATTGACATTATTGAAATATCTAAAAAAATTGATACATATGAAACGTCAATTTTGCCATATGAAGATTGTTGCACTGTGTTTTTACCAAAATATCCAGCAATTAAGCCAAACCTAGATAGGGTTATAAAAGCTGAAAGTAAATTAGATATTGAAAGTTTAATTGAAGAGGCATTTAGAAAAGTTGAAAAATACGTTTTTTAACTAAAGTCGTCAACCCACCATTTATCGCCAAGCACTTTGTTTGGCGTTTTTATTTTTCTTGTCAACATTTCTTTTCCAAATACAATTTTGTTTTGAACCTTATAATAGGGAATAATTAAATATTGATAAGAATTATTTGGGTAAACATTTTTATCAATAAATGTAGAGTCTTTATTATAGGTATCATAAAGCAAAGTTTTACCATTTCCATTTAATTTATAAATGAGCGCATTACTATTTTGTGTTAGACATAATTCTATGCGAATTTCATTGTGTTTTACTGATAAATTATAATTTTTTATAAAAGGGATTTTTCTACTATTCGACACAATGCTTTCATATGCTTTTTTAGTAAAAATTGCCTTAATAGTTGCTCGGTTAAAATCACTTTCATTTGATAAAATAACTTCTTTGTCTTTTTCATAACAATCTTTATCAATAAGTGTTTCAATAGCGTTTTTTGAACAATCAATAGGTTTTGGTGGTTGCTTATTATTATAAATACCACCCCAAATTTCTGAAGATAGCATCGAAGGGTATCCACCGCCAGTAATAAAGTTGTCTAAAAGACTGTTATCTTTTGCGCCAAACCATACGCCAATAACGTATTCTCCATTATACGATATGCAATAAGCATCACTATTTCCGTTTTTATTACCAACAGTTCCTGTTTTAGCACAAACGTCAAACCCTAAAAAGCTAAGTTTTTTTGCCGTACCATTTAAAACAACGTTTTTAAGCATATCGTTCATAACGTCAACACTGTCAGGTTCAAACACTTTTTGCTTATTTTTTGAGTAATTCATTGGGAAATTAATATTATTTTTTGTAATACTCTTAATCGTTGACGTTTTAGCTAATATTCCTTGATTTAAGAAAACGTTATATGCGTTTGCTATTTGTGTTAATTTTGCACCATTTTCAGTTGCCCCGAGCGCTAATGCCAAACTCTTGTCACTTTTAGTCGTTTTAACACCTAATTTATCTAAATAATTTATGCTATTATTCACACCTAAATAATTAAGAATTTTTACAGCACAAACGTTTGAACTAAACGCTAACGAGTCTTTTACGGATATATCACCATAATATTTGTCGTTATAATTTGATGGCGAATAACCTGAAAAATCTGTTTTTTCATCTGATAGAATAGTATATGAATTTACTACGTTTTTTTCGATAGCAGGGGCATATACCGCTAAAGGTTTAATAATTGAGCCCATTTGCCGATAAACGTCACCACAAGTTGAAAAATAGGAAACAATTTCGCCGTTTTTATTGATAACAACAATTGATTTATTACAATCGATTTCATTATAGTTTTTAATTTTTTCTCTAACAATTTCATCAATATAAGGCTCTAAAGTTGTTTTAACAATTATTTCATGATTTTGATAAGGAAACTTTTCTGTTAATTCGTTTAACTCTTTTTTTGCTAAATAAGAAAAAGTATAATCATTGTTTTTATCCACTGTTCTTGTTTCAATTAGCTGTGCTTTTGCAAAATTAAATTCCTCTTTATTTATATAACCTTGTTCATGCATCAATTTTAGCACTAAATTTCTTCGTGCCATACATTTTTCAGGGTTTAGAGTTGGGGAGTAATAAGAGGGGGCTTTAATTATCCCTGCTAAAATTGCGCTTTCGTTTATATTAAGCTCGTCTGGTTTTTTATCAAAATAATGTCTTGATGCGCTTGTTATTCCATAGCAATTATCACCAAAATAAATAGTGTTTAAGTATTTTTCTAAAATCTCATCTTTTGAAAATTCCCTTTCAAGTTTTGTTGTCAGTTTAATTTCGGCAAGTTTTCTTTTTAACGTTTTTTCATTAGATAAATGGGTGTTTTTTATCAGTTGTTGACTAATCGTTGACGCGCCTTCTTTTAGTGAAAAACTTTTAACGTTGTTAAGTATAGCACGAAACATACCTTTATAATCAATCCCACTATGTTTATAAAATCTTTTATCTTCAACAGCGATAAACGCCTTTTGAGTATGCGTGGGAATATTTTTTAATTCCGTCACTTCAACTCCGTTTGACTGCTCTGAAAACTTATTCCCGTCTACGTCTAAAAAAGTCACCGTACTTTCCAAGTTTATTAGTTTACTTTCATCTAACGCATAACTCTTTAACGTTAAACTTATAGAAAGCAAAACGCCACAAACAATTATAAAAACACAAGATAGGGTAAAAAGAATAATTTTTAAACTTTTTTTCATACGAATTTAGTATGTAAAAGCAAAAAGTTATTATACAAAACCTTATATAAATTGACAAATCTTTTATAATGAGTTATGATATTTAGTATGGAAAATTATACAAAGAAATATTTTATCACAACCTACGGTTGTCAAATGAATCTTCACGAATCTGAAAAAATTGCGGGCATACTAACTTCTATGGGATATTCTTTAGCAAAAAGCGAAGATTGCGCTGACGTTATCGTCTTTAATACTTGTTGTATACGCGAAAATGCTGAAGACCGCGCAGAAGGAAATATTGGTGCATTGAAACAACTAAAAAAAGCAAGAAAAGACGTTATTATTGCAGTTGGTGGGTGCATGACCCAACAAAATGGTTTTGCAGAAAAACTACATAAAAAATTTCCTTTTGTTGATATAATTTTTGGAACGCATAACCTTGAAAACTTTAAAAGCTTGTTAACTAAAAAACTTGCGCAAAAAAAGTCGGTTATTGAAGTTTTAGAAAAAGAAACAGAGATTGTTGAAGGCACGCCAAAAACACGCACGAGTTATCCAAATGCATGGGTTAACATTACCTATGGTTGCAATAATTTTTGTACCTATTGCATCGTGCCTTACGTTCGTGGTAGAGAACGTAGCCGTAAAATGCAAGATATTGTGAGCGAATGCGAATCTCTAATCAAAGAAGGGTATAAAGAAATAACTTTGCTTGGACAAAACGTTAATTCTTATGGAAATGATTTACCTGACGCTAATTTTCCAACGTTAATTGAAAGAATTTCAAAAATTAACGGCAATTTTCGTTTGCGTTTTATGACAAATCACCCGAAAGACTTCAACGAAGATTTAATTAAGGCAATTGCTTCAAGTGATAAAGTTTGCAAATCGGTACATTTACCCGTTCAAGCAGGGGCAAACCGCATTTTGAAGTTAATGAATAGAAAGTATACGAGAGAAGATTATTTAGAAAAAGTTAAACTTCTTAGAAAATACTTACCCGATATTAGCATAACAACCGACATCATGGTTGGTTTTCCAACGGAAACGGATAATGATTTTTACGATACAATCGACTTAGTTAAACAAGTTGAATTTGCAGGTGCTTTCACTTTTATTTATTCAAAAAGGGAGGGTACGCCGGCAAGTAAGATGGACGGGCAAATTGATGAAAATGTTTCTAAAAAACGCATAACACAACTAATAGATTTGCAAAATTCAATCAACAGAAAACAGTCTGAATCTTATTTAGGTAAGACGGTTGAAATTTTATGCGAAGACTTTGATGAGAAGAAAAATATGTATATGGGTAGAGATACTTATGGCAGAATGGCTTATTTTACAAGTGAAAACAACGTTATCGGCCAATTTGTCAACGTTAAAATAACTAAAACGGGTGGAATTTCACTTTTAGGTATATTACAATAAGTAGGGGAACTTACAATGGCTTTATCACCAATGATGCAACATTATTTGCAAATAAAAGAAAACTACAAAGATTGCATAATCTTTTACAGGTTAGGCGATTTTTATGAAATGTTTTATGACGATGCCATTAAAGCGTCAACTTTGCTTGATTTAACGCTAACCGGCAGAGATTGTGGTTTAGAAGAGCGCGCACCAATGTGTGGCGTTCCTTTTCACGCTGCGGATAATTATATTGCAAAACTTGTTTCTTTTGGTGAAAAAGTTGCCATTTGCGAACAATTAACCGAAGCAAATGGCGGAAAAACACTCGTTCAAAGAGACGTTATTAAAGTTGTCACGGCTGGAACGGTTATTAACAACGAACTTATTGATGATAGAACAAACAACTTTTTGGCGTCAGTTTATCAAGATAAAAATAAAATTGGTCTTTCTTGGGTTGATATAACCACGGGGGAATTCTTCACAAGAAGTTTTTCAGGGGAAAAGGCCATATCATCATTTATAGATACGTTGGTTAAAATTGCACCAGTTGAAATAATTGCAAATAATTTTGCTAGCGAAAATTTTTCACAATCTCCATTAGTTCAACATGGAATATTACCAAACTTTAACACTTACGCAGAAAGCACGTTTAACGTTAGCAACGCAAAAAATTGCATAGAAAAACATTTTAATACCCTAACTTTACAACATTTCGGAATAGAAAGCGACGGTGCTTGCATTAGCGCTTCCGGGGCGTTGCTTTCATATCTTAACGAAACACAAAAGCACGCTTTAATAAACATCACGTCACTTAAAAAGGAAAGTGCTGATGATATTATGATGCTTGACGTTAACGCTATTAAAAATCTTGAACTTGTTAAAACACTTAGAGACGGCAAAAGATACGGCTCGTTGCTTTGGTTATTAGATAAAACTAAAACAGGGATGGGGGCACGAAAATTACAAAGTTGGATTTTATCACCATTAAACGATATTGATAAGATAAATTATAGATTAAACGGCGTTGAAGATTTATTCAAAAATACCCTAATTCGAGAAAGCATATCAGAACTTTTAAGCGCCGTTAAAGACGTTTATCGTATTGCCGGAAAAATTTCAAACGGCAATTTAATGCCTAAAGATTGCGTGGCTTTGCGAAATTCGCTTGAAGTTTTACCAAGTATAAAATTTCAACTTTTAGGATTGCAATCTAATGTCCTTTGCGACGTTTCTAATTCAATTTTTGATTTTACCGACACCGCTAAATTACTTAAAGATGCTATCAGCGACGAACCGCCTACAAGCCTTAAAGACGGCGGATATATTAAAAAGGGATATAACGTTGAACTTGATGAGCTACGCCTTTTCAAAGAGAATAGCACTGTATGTATTGCAGAAATTGAAAACAGAGAACGCGAAAGAACTGGAATCAAAAACCTACGCATAGGCTATAACAGAGTCTTTGGGTATTTTATAGAAGTGACCAACTCTTTTAAGGAAAAAGTTCCTTATGACTATGTTCGCAGACAAACGCTTGCAAATGCAGAACGTTATATAACCGAAGAGTTAAAGGACCTTGAATTTAAAATTTTATCAAGTGAAGAAAAATTTCTTAAATTAGAATTATCACTTTATAACGAAATAAAAGAACATTTAGCATGCAAAATAGTTGAACTTAAAGATACTGCAGATGCGCTTTCCGTTCTTGACGTTTTAGTTTCTCTCGCTCGCGTTGCAAAAGAAAACAACTACACAAAACCCACCCTTTTAGATAGTTCTTGTGCGCTAAATTTAGTCGATTCTAGGCACCCTGTAGTTGAACGTACTTCAAAACAAAAATTTATTGCCAATGATTGTAGTTTAGACACTAATGAAAACCGCATGATGATTATAACTGGACCAAATATGGCAGGTAAAAGTACGTACATGCGCCAAGTCGCTTTGATAACCCTTATGGCTCATATTGGGTGTTTCGTCCCCGCAAAATACGCAGAAATTCCTTTAACCGATAAAATCTTTACGCGTATAGGGGCAAGTGATAATTTAATTTTAGACCAAAGCACTTTTATGGTTGAAATGACGGAAGTTGCAAGCATATTAAATAACGCAACGCCAAATAGTTTAATAATTTTAGACGAGATAGGGCGTGGAACAAGCACTTACGATGGATTGAGTATCGCATGGGCAGTTGTTGAACACGTTTGCAATAATCTAAAAGCAAAAACGATATTCGCAACACATTATCACGAATTAACTAGCTTAGAAAACACTATGGAAGGTGTTAAAAACTTTAAGATTACCGTAAAAGAAATTCAAGGCGGAATAGTGTTCTTACGTAAAATAATGCGTGGTGGAGCAAATAGAAGCTTTGGTATTGAAGTTGCTGAACTTGCGGGTGTAAACACAAAAATTACCGACAGGGCAAAAGAAATACTAAAACAGCTTGAAAAATCTAACTTGTTAAAAAATACAGAAAGACAGGATTTTCAACCCGAACAGCAAATTAAAAAATCAGAAATAGAGCGTATTGTTTGCGATTTAGACTTGAACAACTTGTCGCCAATGCAAGCCTTTAACGTTTTAGTTGACTTGCAAGAGAAAGTTAAGGATAGATAAATATGAGTAAAATTAATCTATTAAGTAGCCAAATTTATAATAGAATATCAGCAGGTGAAGTGGTTGAACGCCCTTTTTCTGTCGTTAAAGAATTAGTTGAAAACTCAATAGATGCGGGGGCAACCGAAATTTCTATTGATATATTAGATGGTGGTGTTTCCTCTATAGTTGTTTCAGACAACGGCTCAGGCATTGAAAAATCTGAGCTCAAAAAAGCTTTATTACCGCACGCAACAAGTAAAATATCGACAGTTAAAGACCTTGATAATATAACGTCTTTAGGTTTTAGAGGTGAAGCACTAGCATCAATTGCAGCAGTTTCTAAAATTCAAATTACGTCTAAACCAAAAGAACAAGAATTCGCTTCCAAGATAACTTGTGATGGTGGTCTTATTGGACAAATTGAAGATTGCGCGTTGAATAACGGAACGGAAATCATAGTAAAAAACTTATTTTATAATACACCTGTTAGAGAAAAATTTCTTAAATCAGAAAGAGCAGAAGAAGGTGAAATTTCTTCAACGATAGCCCGTTTTATATTATCAAACCCTCAGATTTCTTTTAAATATACCGCTAACAATAAAGTAATTTATCAATCTTTTGGCGAAGGGTTTGAATCTGCGATGATATGCGTTTATGGTGTAGACGTAATTAACAATTGTTATTACGTTGAAACGTTAAAAAACGGCATAGAAATTAAAGGCTATTTAGGAAAACATCATTTTACAAAAGGGAATAGAAGTTATCAAACGACGTTTATAAACGGGCGTTTTGTTCAAAATCAAACTGTTTCTTCAGCAATCGCAAACGCTTACTCAAATTACGTTATGAAACGTCAATATCCATTTTTCGTTCTAAGTTTAACTATTCCTACCGAAATTGTTGACGTAAACGTTCACCCTAATAAGTTAGACGTTAGATTTGCCAATAATCAAGTGGTTTATGGTTCGTTATATTCTATTGTTTCCAAGGTTTTAGACGGGGCAAAAGACGCCGTAAACATCGTAATTGATAACAATAATAATGTAAAGACAAATACTAATGAAATTCAATACGATTATGTTAAACATAATTGTATTTTAAATGAAATAAAGAACTTTAAACAAGAAATTTTAGAGACAAAAAATTCATACAAGTTTGAATTAAGGGACGTTGCAAGCGCAACGCCTTCGTTAAAGTTAAATGAAGATCTTTCTTCTAAAAATGAAAAGGAAAAAGCCCCCGATATTTTTGCCGAAAACAAAGCCTTCTTAGATTCGTTAGAGAAAAAAAGTCAAATTAAACAAGAAGAAATTCTGTTAAATAGAGACATAAGATACGTTGGGCAAGCACTAAATACATTTTTAATATTTGAAGACGGAATAGATTTATATTTAATCGACCAACATGCGGGGCATGAAAGAATTTTGTTTGACCAACTTAATAAAGCGCTAAACGAACATGAAATTGTTTCTCAACCTTTATTAATTCCATTTGTTTTAAACGTTAACAATTCAGAATTTGAATTTTTAAGAGAAAAAGCATCGCTTTTAGCAAGTTTGGGAATTGAAATATCTGAATTCGGAAATAATTCTTTTAAGGTTGACAGCGTTCCATCGTTTTTAACCGAAATGAATTTAAGCAAATTCTTTAACGAGATTTTATCTGAAGCAAATTTATTAAAAGCGATAACAATAAATGATTTGCTGGTAGAAAAAATTGCGCAAAAAGCTTGTAAGTCAGCAATAAAATCAGGGGATAAACTTAATGAAGAGCAGATTAAACTTTTGATTGATAAATTAAAAGATAATTTAGCATTAAAATGCCCACACGGAAGACCAATAACTGTAAAAATTACTAGAACGGAAATTGATAAATGGTTCAAAAGAATAATTTAAATCCAAAAATTATCATTATTTGCGGTCCAACCGCCTCTGGAAAATCCGACCTTGCCGTTGAGTGCGCAAAAGCGCTTGATACACAAGTTATTTCTGCAGATTCAATGTATATATATAAAGGCTTGAATATTGGAACGGCTAAACCAACTTTAGCAGAAATGCAGGGTGTTAAACATCATCTTATAGACGTTGTTAATCCTAATGATAATTTTACCGTAAGTGAATATAAGAATCTTGCAACGCCTATAATTGACAATCTTATTAAAAATGGCAAAACCCCTATAATTTGTGGTGGAACAGGTTTTTATATAAATTCAATCCTATACGATTTATCGTATGGTAAAGGCAAAGAAGACCCCAAAATCCGAGAAAAATATAAAAAACTTTGTGAGACACACGGAAAAGAATACGTATATAATATCCTTAAAGCCGTTGACCCTGATAGCGCAAACAAATTACACCCAAACGACGTTAAAAGAGTTATTCGTGCCTTAGAAATTTTTGAAAATGGAACAAAAAAATCTGATATAATTGACGACTTAACCCCAAAATATGATTATTTAGCATACTCAATTGATTATCCGAGAGAGACGCTATATGATAGGATTAACTTAAGGGTTGACAACATGGTTAAAAAAGGCTTGCTTGAAGAAATTAAAAGACTTTTAGATATTGGCTTAACAAAAGAAAATCAATGTATGCAAGCGATTGGGTATAAAGAAATAATTGATTATTTTGATGGTAATTGCACTTTTGAACAGGCGGTTGAAAACATTAAATTAAACACCCGCCATTATGCTAAAAGGCAAATAACTTTCTTTAAAAAAATGCCAAATCTAAAATATTTAGCACCAAATAATATCAAAATCTTAACGAATGAAATATTAAAGGACTTAAAAAATGATTGACGAAAAATTAATTAAAACTTGCGAAGAAAAATTAGCTGAAAAATTCAAACAGCTTGAAGAAACTGCTCTATATAATCAAGAAAAGATTTTATCTGCCTTTCAAAACAACCGTATTGCGTTGCGCCATTTTGTTGGAACGACGGGGTATGGTTATAACGACGAAGGCAGGGATACGTTGAATAAAGTTATTGCCGACGTTTTTAAGGCTCAGTCAGCAATTTGTTCACCGAATATCGTTTCAGGAACACACGCTCTTTCATTATGTCTTTTTGGGGTTTTAATGCCTGGTAGCATCGCTCTTTGCATAACCGGAAAGCCTTATGACACTCTTAACGACGTTATATTTGGAGAAGGGAACGGCTCGTTAAAAGATTACGGCGTTAAATTTGACTATATCGACCTAAAAAACGGAAAAATCGATACGGACAAAATAGCCGAATATTTTAATCAAAACGGCAAACCCACAATGGTTTATATGCAACGTTCTTGTGGGTATGATTGGCGAAATACGTTTTCAATAAACGATATTGAAAACGCAGTCAATTTCTTAAAAAGTTTAGGTTTTGACGGCTGTATTATGCTCGATAACTGTTATGGCGAATTTACAAATAAAAAAGAAGCAACTGAAGTTGGAGTAAACCTACTTGCAGGCTCAATGATTAAAAATATAGGTGGTGGAATCGCCCCAACGGGCGGATACGTTGTCGGTGACGAAAAATACGTTAATATGGTACAAAATAGACTAACAGCGCCATCAATCGGGGGCGAGGTAAGTTCATACGCATATGGCTATCAATATTATTATCAGGGCTTATTTTTAGCACCACACGTAGTTTTACAAGCGCTTAAAGGCTCAATGCTCTTTGGAGAAGTTTTAAGCGAGTTAGGATATGAAACTTCGCCCGCACCAAACACCATACCAAACGATATAATTCGTGCCATAAAGTTTGGAAACAAAGAATCTTTAATCAAATTTATTCAAAATATTCAAAAAAATTCACCCATTGACAGTTTTGTTGATGCTCTTCCATGGGCTATGCCAGGGTATGAAGATGAAGTAATTATGGCTGCCGGTTGCTTTGTTCAAGGCGCATCAATTGAACTTTCTGCAGATGCACCGATTAAACCACCATATATCGCGTATATGCAAGGCGGTTTAACTTACGAGCATTGTAAAATCGTGCTTAAAAATTTATCGTTATAATAAGAAAGACACACCTTTTGGTGTGCCAAAAAAGTAATAAAAACAATCAAAACCTGCGCATAAGTCCTTTTACGACGCCCAATATTTTTACGTCATCAAAAATCATATCGGATAAACTGTCGTTTTCTGGGTGAAGGATAATTTTGTTGCTCTTTTTATAAAAACGTTTAACAGTTGCGCCATCATCAACTAAAGCAACAACTATTTCACCGTTTTGTGCGGTATCTTGCTTGTTTACGATTATAACGTCGTTTTCATAGATACCGGCGTTAATCATACTATCGCCTTGAACCGTCAACGCAAACTCTTCGCCACCCGCGTTAAATTCTTTAGGAATAGGGTAATAGCCTTCTAAATTTTCTACCGCAAAAATCGGCTCGCCTGCTCTAACGGTTCCTATTAAAGGAACGTTTTTGTAGCCACAATCACAATTTATCGAAATAGAACGTTTTTTTTGTGTTTGCACGTTGAGTAAACCCCTGTTTTTAAGACGCGCTAAATAAGAATGAACACTTGCAGTTGATTTTATGTTTAATTTAGCGCATATTTCACGTATCGAAGGCGGAAAACCGTTCTCGCGTATATATTCGAAGGTGAAATTATAAACTTCATTAATTTTTTGTTCAATTTTTTTCATTTGTATAAACCCTTAAACTGATTAAGTGTTTAGATTATAACATTAAAAAAAACAAAAGTCAAACAAATGTTCATTTTTGTTGGCTTGTATGGAGACCGATATGGGAAAGAAACTGTGTGAATTATACGATAGGGAATGCATAAATTGTGGTGAATGTGATTTATGTGATTTAGACCCAACCAAAGTTTGTGATAGCTGTGGAAAGTGTTTAGAAACAGATAACGACTATAAAGCAATAACCATCACTAAAATCATAACGAAAGAGAAAAAACAAACGTAAAAAGAAGGATAACCAATCCTTCTTTTTCACTTATCATTTTTTAATGTTAAAGTTGTTGCTGCTTTTTTTCTAACGTCTTCAGTTATTGCAGCATAATGCTTTTTCGTTGTATTAACGTCTTTATGTCCTAAACAGTCTGCAACGACGTAAATATCACCAGTTTGCCTATAAAGATTAGTACCAAAGGTACTGCGCAGTTTGTGTGGCGTTATTTTTTTGAGTGGGGAAATGATTTTTGCATATTTTTTTGTTAATTCTTGAACGGCGCGAGTGCTTATTCTACGATTTTGCAAGGATAAAAACAATGCGTTTTCATCTGGTAAATTGCTTTTAATTCTAATATCAACGTAATCGTGAAGGGCAGAGGCAACTTCTTCATTAAAGTATAACACTGCACGATTACCGCCTTTTCTTGTCACAACAAAACTATTGGTATTAAAATCTATATCGTCAACGTTTAATCCAACTAATTCGCTAATACGAATGCCCGTTCCTAAAAACAAAGTAATTATTGCCGCATCGCGAAGTTTAGTTGCACCGTGAAAGCGCATTTGATTTTTTGTTAAACCGCTACCAGTTTCTATCGTATATAACATGTCGCCAATTTCATCAACTTTTTCGTTTGAATCAAGCCTAATAATCTCTTTTTCGTGAATTTTAGGCATTGAAACTTTGGCGGGGGTATTTGCCGGTAGGGAATTACGGTTAAAATAATACTTATAAAACGCGCGCAGGGTAGAAAGTTTACGTGCTTTACCTGTTTCCGTGCATTTTTCTTCTTTTCCGTTGATATAATAGTGGCTTAAATAACTTAAAAAATACTCAAAATCTGAGGCTTCAAGTTTTGCTAAATCATTTAATTCAATAGATTCAATATTTTTATTTCTAAAAACTTTTTTAGTTAAAAAATCAAAAAAAACGCGCAAATCGTAAGCGTAATTCAAACTGGTAAGAGCAGACGTTCTAAGTTCAACACCAATAAAAAAATCACGCACAAAATAGGGCAACGTATCAACAATTGCATTGCGCCTTTCTATACAAGATATTTCGCGTTCTTCGTAAAAGCTTTTTTGTTTCATAATATCATTATAATATGTTAAATAAAAAAAGTAAAGTTTAATATCAATTTTTTGACATAAATTTTTAATAGGGTATGAATTAGTACACATATTCAACTATGCGCAAAACACGGCTTTTACCCTTTTAGTATCTTTTTATACCTACTTTTAAGTAGGTATTTTTTTATAGGGGATAGTAATTTTTTTTCGTTATATCTATCGAATTTTATTTTATTCGTTGTATCGATGGTGGAACGATAGACCCATTTTTGTTTTTAGTTTAAGCTCTTAGGCTCAAGCGTACCTCAAAATTTAGCGTTCAAAATTACTCGTTTTTAGGCTTTGCTTTGCCCATTATCTTATCTAAAATAAAAATCTTTCTTACTGTATTTTATTTTAAAAAAAAAACAATCACTCACTCAACTTTTAATTGGATTTTTTTTTCTTTTTTCTTTTATTAGTAGTAGACGGCTTTTGTTGTTGGAATGTCGATTACTCGTAGAGTCATCTACATTTCAATAGCAAAAACGTAAAAGAGTTATCAATGGCGGTATGTCGATTACTCGTAGAGTCATCTACATATCGGTGTTGATTACTCGTTATATAATTTATACCACGCAAAGCAAAGTATAAAATAAGAGAATTTTAGCGTTAAAAATTTTGATTTCTTTATGTTTGCTTGAGCCTTAGAGCTTGAACTTTTGTAATTTTATGTTTTTTTATAACGAAAAAAAATTACTCAACTTTTTTCTTGTTGGGTAGTTTTTGAGTAATTGTTTGAGTAATTATTTTTATTAGTGTTTTATTGACTTTTTACTCAAAGGGGACATA
The DNA here is from genome assembly GCA_015055725.1 of Clostridiales bacterium. GTDB lineage: Bacteria > Bacillota > Clostridia > Christensenellales > Borkfalkiaceae > UBA1259. The sequence goes on from SVHO01000016.1 coordinate 28,248, forward strand.
CACCGCGTCTATATGTCCCCGTTGAGTTTGAGTAATTTTAATTTATAATTTAATATTTTGAGGTGTTTAACTATGGCTAAGATTGAACGTAATATTACAAGTAGTAAACGATTTAGACATTTTGACGTTGTGCTTTATTGTTCTCTTGAGGAACTTGAAAGTAAGTTGTTAGAATATAGTTCTCGTATTGTGCGGTATGCTTTTATACTACATGAGCATGATCTATATTTTGATGATATATTGAGTGATGACGGTGAGACTGTTTTGCATAAAAAAGGGGAACTTAAAAAGTCTCATTTCCATTTGATAGTGTCATTTTATAATAATTGTACTTTAATGGCTTGTAAGCGTGTATTTACAACTTTAAATGATAATCCGCGTGTTATTAGTATCGGTGATATGCAACTTGCCTATGAGTATTTAATCCATAAAAATGACCCTGATAAGTATCAGTATAATAAATGTGATATTGTTAGTGATGATATTAATTTTTTTGAAAAACTTTGCATAAATGGTTGTAAAGAAGAAACTGATAATAAAGCTGAGAAAATTGTTATGGATTTGATTGCCGGTGTTAGTACTCGTATTATGGTGGCGCGGTATGGTCGCGATTTTATAATACATAGGTCTCAGTATGCAGAGTGTGCTGATATTATAAAAAATGAAGATTTGCGTGAAAAATTTAAGCGTGAGGAAGAGGAACACTTTAAAAAATATCAATTAGAGTTGTTAAGTCGACCTGAGCAATTTAAATTTGATTTTGATAATAAAAAGTAGTTTATATTACTTTTATTTAAAAAAAGTCTCTTCCGACTAATTCGTCAAGGCTAATATTATAGTAGTCGGCTAATTTTATGCAATTTGTTATTGTTGGTTCTCTTTCGTTTCTTTCCCAAAATGATATTGCTTTTTGGCTTATTCCTGTTTCTTTTGCAATTTCCATTTGGCTTTTTTTGTTTAGTTGTCTTATTAGTTTAAAATTTGTTCCTATATCCATTTTTTTTATCTCCAAAAAAATTTTAGTACAAATGTTCTAATTTTGCTTGACTTAGTACGATAGTTCTTGTATAATTTAATCATAGTACAAATGTACTAATAATTTTTAAGCTCTTGTAGCCAGAAGAGCAAGGGAGGTATATTTATGGCTGAAAAAATTTTACGCGTACCTGTGACGGTACAAAAGAAACTCTTTAAGGATAAAGAAACGGGTGAGTCTTTTGAATATCTTGATTTCCGCGCTGACATTGGCGGTTGTGAAGTTAAGTTGAACGTACCAAAAGATTATAAAAAGCTTGCTAATCATATTCTTTTAGATAAGCTTGAACTTGTTAAATAGGTGGTGTTATGGCTGGTGAACTTTTTTATTTGACTGCTGAAGAGTTAAAGTTTTTAGATGAGTTATCTTTTTTAGATGATAAAGTTAATTCTCTTTCTTCTTCTGATACTGAGCCTGCTTTTATTGACGTGCTTGATTTATCTTTTGATATATCATCTTTACGTTGTAAATTATGCCGTGCGTTAGTTGCTCATTATAAAAAGTTTAATAAAAATTGATTAGTTGGTGTAATGCTTTCTAATAATATATTTTTAAGGGGGGAGCTGTATGGGTTATATAGGTGCTTTTACACAAGTTTGGACTAACCTTGTGACTTGGTTTGTGACGCTTTTTGAAATGATTGCTTCAATATTTGTCACTACTGGCGCAGAAGGTGCTATTGAGTTAACTTTTGTAGGAACGTGCGCTGTAATTATGGCTGGTGTTGCTTTGTTATTGTTAGCGTTCAATCTTATCCGCTCATTTGTTAGAATGAGGGGTTAAGCGTAGGCTTGTGGTGTGAGGTTAAATTAAAAACTTAATCTTACACCACTATTTTTTTTATGGTGGTTTTATGTTTTTAAAAATTCCGCGTTTATTTCAAACGCTTTTGTTTGGTGCGGAAGCTTCCGCGATTATACCATTTCTTTTAATTGTATTGATTGTTATTATGTTATTTAAATAGGGGGTTTTATGGGTGCTTTAAATGAGGCTTATACTTTTTTATATACTTGGCTTTTTTCGTCTGAACCTTTAGCGGTTTTTGCGCCTTATGCTTCGGAGATTGCTATGTTTTTAACGCTTTTCTTCGTAATTGCTATGATGATTTTTGCGTTTATTCTTGTCACGGGTTTAATTAAGCTTGTTTTTTATATGTTTCGTTGTTAGGTGATATTATGTTTTTTTTAGTTTTTGCTGTTGTTTTTGTTGTTTTTGTGATTTTTTTCTTACGTTGGCTTAGGTTTCGTCAAGTATTGCGAATTTTTAAAAAGCATAGTGTAATTGTTTATGGTGAAAAGGGTAGCGGTAAAGATTTGCTTTTTAGTAATGTTTGTTCTTATCGTAAATTGCCTTATTGTTCTAACGTAAATTATTGTGAGAATAATAATAAAGCTCCTATAAGATACCCTTTTAACCCTGTGTATATAAAATTGGGCGGTAATACTTATAAAAATTTTATGGATAATAATATTATTCCTTATGATTATCCTTTACCTGATAAAGTTGATTATTATATCTCTGACGCTGGTGTTTATTTCCCGTCTCATGCTGATATTGAACTTGATAAACGTTATCCGGAGGTTCCTATGTTTCAAGCTCTTTTGCGCCATTTGGGTGACTCTGAGTTTCATTGTAATATTCAAGCATTGGATAGGCTTTGGAAAAAGATTAGAGAACAGGCTGGGCGTTATATCTTGTGTTTAGATTGTAAAGTTAATAAAAAAGGGCGTGTTATTCAAAAAATTAGGGTTTATGACCGTTATCTGTCGGCACTTGATAAGGTTGAGCCTTTAAAAGTTCGTATGCCTTTATTTAGTACAGGTGCTAAAACTGATATACGTTTAACTCGTAGCACTTTTCGTGCTAAATATGGTGTTATCGTTGATTATACTTTGAGGTATAAAAATAAATCTAAATATGATAGCAGGCGTTTTAAACGTTTGCTTGAAAATGGGGGAGAGTTCCCTAAAGTTGATAAAATTAATGTTTGTATGCAGGATATACCTGCTGTTGATGAGGTGATTTAATGTATGTTGTTATTGGTTTTATGATTTTTAGTTTATTATTCTCTTTGATTACTTTGTTTGATGTTATTGCTGACTCTATGAGGGCAAAAGGTGACTATAAACGCTTTTGTAAGTGTAAATGGATAAAAAGTATGTATCGTTTTTATTTGAGGCGTTATAATGCCCCTAAATCCGTTGATTTACGTGAGCAGTATAAAACCTTTGATGATTATTTTAAGGCTGAGATTGAACGTAAATTTGATTATGAGAGGTTTTTTGATTGATGAGTAATGATAATAATAAACCTCCACTTTTTAAACGAATATTAAAAATTGTTTTAATCGTTGTTATTTGTTTAAATGTTGTGTTGTGTTCTTTTGTCTTGATTTTTGGTGTTTCTTCTTCTTGCAAAGAAGCGCGAGCTGATGAGGTTATTGATTTTTATAGTTTTCAAGGTTCGGACGTTTGGCTACCGACTAATTTTTGTACTTTAGAAACTTTTGATACTGATATAACTGTATCGCGTGATTATACTGTATCTGGTGCGCCTTTTGTTGATTTAACTTTTTCTGCTGGTTTAAATATCTCTGCTTTTGGCACTAATTCTGCTATGTGTAATTTTAAAATAGCATTGCAGGACGCCGTTTATAATAATTCTGTTGTGACTGAGCTTGTTATCTCTAATGTTTATCAGTACGGGAACGCCTATTTATCTACTTTATCTAAAAATTTTAGTTGTCTTGAAAATCCTTTATCTAAGTTTAACGTAGGTAATGCTGGTGAGGGTGACGTAAGGTTTTATTTGCCTGCTACAACCGACGCTTTTTTTATTCCTTATGTTTACGTTTCGCCTGAAAATCAACAAAGTATTTGTCGTGCATTGTTAAGGGTTTTTAAATCTTCAGTTGATTTTAATTGTAATATTTATAAGGCTGTTATTGGGTCTCTTGATGTTTCTAATAGTTCTGTAAAAGTATATAGCGAAGATACATTATGTTCTCCGGGGGAAACTTTTGATGCAGAGTCATTTAGCGAAAATCATTTATATATTTATTTTCCTAGCGTGTTAGCA
>SVHO01000050.1 GCA_015055725.1 Clostridiales bacterium
TTATAATCTTCGCAATCATCTTTAAGTAAATAACGATTTTAGAGCCTAACCCGTCTTTTTCAACTTGGTCAATCGTGTATCCCTCTGCACCACGGCTTGCCCACTTAAACGCTTTATCAGAACCGTAAGCCTTGGTGAAAACTTCAATTTTATCAGCAACCATAAAGGCTGAATAAAACCCAACGCCAAATTGACCGATTAGTTCGTTATCCGTTTGTCCTTCATTTTCCTTTTTAAAAGCAAGCGTGCCAGACTGAGCAATCGTGCCGAGATTTTTTTCCAAATCTTTATCGGTCATACCTATACCGTTATCTTCAATGGTAAGCGTGCGATTAACCTTATCAATCGATATATTGATTTTAAAATCATCACTTACTTTGGTATCGGTAAGCGATATAAATTTCAATTTGTCAATAGCGTCGCTTGCGTTAGACACAAGTTCACGCAAAAATATTTCTTTGTTAGTATAGATTGAATTTATCATCAAATCTAAAATTCTTTTTGATTCGGTCTTAAACTGTTTCATTTTTTAGCCTCTCCGTTAGTTTTTAGCACTCTCTTTAGTTAAGTGCTAAAATATATTATATTCTCATTAACTATGTTCGTCAACTGTTTTTCAAATAATATTTTTAAGTAAATAAAAAATTTTACCGCCCTAAAAAACAGGGCGGTAATTTTTTTTATTCAATTGCTATATTTTTCTTTTGCACAATCTCTTTGTCCTTTTTAGGAACGAAAAGTTCAAGCGTTCCGTTGTTATATTTTGCTTTAACGTCTTCTTCTGTTATTCCTTCCCCAACGTAATAGCTTCTTGAACATGAAAAACTTCTTTCCCTTCTAACGAAAGACTTTTCGTCTTCCTCCTTTTCACTGCGCTTTGCTTGAACTTTTAAATATCCGTTTTCTAATGATAATTCAATATCCTTTTTGTCAAAACCAGGCATATCGATTGAAAGTTCAAACCCAGCATCCGTTTGCTTAACGTCCGTTTTCATTGAAGTTTCTTTCACACCGTAAAACACGGGCTTAAAAAACTCGTCGAACGCGTCGTTAAAAAAGTCAAATCCAAAATCGTTGTTTCTTCTTGATAAATAGTTTCTCATTTTTACATACTCCTTTTATATAAATATTTAATATTTTTAGCACTCTTTAGTTTTGATTGTTAGCACTCTCAACTGTCGATTGCTAATTTTATTATACACCTAAAATTTCATTTGTCAACGCTTTTTCACAAAAATTTAAAAAAATTTTTAAAACAAATAAGCGCAAGCAAACTGCTTGCGCTCTTATTTTGAACCAAAATATTTAGAATAATACCTTTTAATTGATAAATAATTCTTTTCTCGTATTAAAATAGTTGTTGTTTACGATAATCATTATAACACTAACCACTATAGTTGAAACGAAATCAGTTATCATTTCTTTTGCAATTTCAGGAACGATTGCAAAAACAGAAATACAATAAATTACGTTTATTAGACATGAGAAAGCGTATAAAAGAAGTAAAAGTTTCGGACCTATAGCCTTGAATTTATATAGCGACTGGCGAACGAAAATTGCAAATACACCGAGAGCGATAGTTAAAAGCCCCAATATAACGTCAATAGGTTTTAATGCGGGAAAGGCTGAATAAACTAATTCAATCATTCCGTCGCCAGGCTTTTCTTCATAAATGCTTCCCGTGAGTTGTTCTATACCGCCAATAACGTTAAATATAGCGCTTGCAAACAACAAAAAGTAGACTAAAAACTTCCACCACTTCATAGGGTAAACTATTTTTTGATTTTGTTCTTGGCTTAAAGCAACTTGTTGATTTTCAACCTGTTGGGTTTGCTCTGCCGTGCTAACCTCAGGCTCACCTATTTGAGAACCACAATGTTGACAAAACGTTGCCTTTTCATCAACTTCTTTACCGCAATACCTACAAAACATTATTTATTCTTCTCCTTTTCTTTTGTTATATATAAAATAATGCTAACGAACGAAAAAAACCTTATTCCGACAAAAATTTTAATTTTATTTTTTATTTATTGTTTTAATAACGTGCTCGGCATACGCGCCCGCAACGTTAACACCCGTCACTTTTTCAATTCCGTCAATGAAGGCGTTTGAATTAACTTCGCATAAATAAGGTTCTCCGCCTTCGCCGTATAATAAATCAACGCCACAATAATCAAGCCCCAAAATTTCGGCACAAGATTCGGCAACAATTCTAAACTCTTCTGGTAGTTCAATATTCTTAGCACTGCCACCAAGCGCAATATTTGCCCTAAAATCCGATTGATTGCTTCTCTCCATTGAGGCAACCGTTCTTCCGCCTATAACGATAACTCTAACGTCAACGCCAACTTTTGCGCCCATATATTGTTGGAATAAGTGCGGTTTGGTTTTAACTTTTTCCATAATTTCCACAAGCGAAACTCTATCGTTCGCCTTATATACGCCCTTACCAAGCGAGCCGAAACTTTCTTTAACGATTAAGGGATAGCCCAACTCTTTTTCAATTCTATCTATCCACTCTTCCTTTATCTGCCCGTCTTGATTATAACAAAGCGCGCCGAAAATGGTTTTTGGGAACTTTATTCCGTGCCCCGAAAGCGTGATATAAGTTTGCCCTTTATCGTCACAAACCCTAACCGCGTCGTGCCGATTGAACAGTCTAAGTCCGCCCTTTTCTAAAATTTCAGATAAATATTTATCCTTATCTAAATAAATTGCAAAGTCGGGCGCAGTCAAATCTATCGTTGCACTATCACCACTAACCGCCACGCGTGAAAACCCGTCTGAAACGATTTCAATTTCCACACCACGCTTATTAAATTCTTCTTTTAACCTTTCTGCCTGATGCACGCTTTCCTTAGTGCAGAGAAAAGGATTTACGAAAATTAAACCTTTCATTTTTACACCACTAAATTTTATTATACTATGATAAAGCCTTTTCGTCAAGGGGGTTTTCGTATAATTTTTTAAACAAAATTTTTAAAAACCCTATTGACATTTTTTTCAACTAATGTTAATATGAAGACAAGAAATCACAAAACTTTTGCGTCTAAGTTATTTAAGGGGGTATGGTCCAATGAACAGTGAAATTGAAATATCAAACTCCCCAAACGCAATATTAGTCAAGGGAATATAAAAAGCGCGTAAGATTGCCCGTCGTTGTAAAGAAAGCGAAAGTGCAAAAAATTAGTTAAAAAGGAACTGCGCTTCCCCTTAAGTAATCTTGGGTTTGGGAAACTGTTAATAGTAAAGAAGAGCAGTTAAATAAAATTGAATATCGAACGCCCGCGAAATGCGGGCGTTTTTGTTTTTTTATTTTAAAAATTCCGTTATAGGCAAAAGGCTATCGTATATATATAAATGGTTTTCATCTTGATTAAAAACTCTATGCCAATGCCCTGAAATCCATTTTTTAAAAATAACGTTTTGGTCAATATATCTGCACAAATCAAAGAGCAGTTGACTTTTTGTGCCCATGCCTTCAACTTCATACTTGTGAGTTAGCACGAAGTCAACCTTGTTGCCGTGCTTTTTTAAGTTTTCTTTTGCAAAGTCGCACTCTTCCTGTGTTGGTTCTTCACCAAAGTGCCAAAGCCCTTGCTCTTTCCACTTCTCTGAACTTTTGCATCCACCAAAAGTAAAAAACTTAAAACCATCTATGGTATAAACGTTTCCACGCATAAGACGAACTATTTTATCCGTCAAGCGATTAACCTTTCCACCATTCCAACTCTGTATAGGATAACTGTTTAAATATTCAAAATTTTCGTGATTTCCATCAATAAACGCAAGGTTTTTATTTATGCTTAAAAACTTTTGGGTAAACGTTTTGTTTTGCTCGGTATCAGTAAAATTAAGCCCAACGTCACCCAAAATTATAAGCAAATCGTCATCAGTTGCAATTTTTAAATATTCTTGCAACCCATAAAAGTTTATATCTTCGTGAATATCACTTATAAAATAAATCACAACGCCTATCCTTTAATTTTTAGAATAAACCAGAAATAACGCCGTTTTCATCAACGTCTATTTTTTCTGCCGCGGGAATTTTGGGAAGACCTGGCATAGTCATAATATCCCCTGTTAACACGACGATAAACCCTGCGCCTGCAGAAACTTTCAATGAACGAACGGTAATTTTAAAGCCCGTGGGCGCGCCAAGTTTAGTCATATCGTCAGAGAAAGAATATTGAGTTTTTGCAATACAAACGGGAAGAGTGCCAAAACCTAAACTTTCAAGTTTAGCAATTTGTTTTTCAGCGCCAGGCGTAAAGACAACCCCGTCACCACCGTAAACTTTAGTTGCAACGCTTTCAATTTTTTCTTTAATGCTTACGTCTGATTGATAACTGAACGTAAAATCGTTGTCCTTTTCACAAAGATTAACGACTTCTTTTGCGAGTTCAACGCCACCGTCACCGCCGTTTGCCCAAACAGTTGAAAGAACAACGTTTACGCCGAGTTCTTTACATTTTTTGATAACTAAATCAATTTCCTTATCCGTATCGGTTGGGAAGCGATTAACTGCAACTACCGACGGAAGTTTATAAACGTCTTTAATGTTATGAACGTGACGAAGAAGATTAGGCAAGCCTTTTTCAAGCGCGGATAAATCTTCGTTGTTAAGTTCAGTTTTAGCAAGCCCACCGTGCATTTTAAGTGCGCGAATAGTTGCAACGATAACGACTGCATCGGGTTTTAACCCTGCAAGACGGCACTTAATATCAAGGAATTTTTCTGCGCCTAAATCTGCGCCGAAACCCGCTTCGGTGACTGCGTAATCACCAAGTTTTAACGCCATTTTGGTTGCGATAACAGAGTTGCAACCGTGCGCAATATTTGCGAAAGGTCCACCGTGAACGAACGCTGGCGTTCCTTCAAGAGTTTGAACTAAGTTGGGTTTCAACGCGTCTTTTAAGAGTGCAGTCATCGCGCCCTGTGCGTTGAGTTGACCTGCGGTGACAGGCTTATCATCATACGTATAACCAACGATAATCCTTGATAATCTTTCTTTTAAGTCAGTGATAGACGATGCAAGGCAAAGCACAGCCATAATTTCAGATGCAACGGTTATATCCGGA
>SVHO01000051.1 GCA_015055725.1 Clostridiales bacterium
ACCGAAGTTTCCGTGACCATCTACCAGCATATAACGCATAGACCATTCCTGAGCCATGTTTACCAGAGCACCATAGATAGAGCTGTCACCGTGAGGGTGATACTTACCCATAGTATCACCGACGATACGGGCACACTTACGATGAGGCTTGTCCGGACCATTGTTCAGTTCGATCATAGAGTACAGAACACGTCTCTGTACCGGCTTTAAACCGTCTCTTACATCAGGCAGGGCACGAGCGGCGATAACACTCATGGCGTAATCGATGTAAGATCGTTCCATGGTTTCCCTCAGATCCACATCGTGGATCTGATCAAAAATCTTATCATCCATCGAAATATCCTTCCCTCCTTAAATATCCAGGTTTTCTACAAATTTTGCGTTCGCTTCAATGAATTCTCTTCTGGGTTCTACTTTATCACCCATCAGAATATTGAATGTCATATCTACTTCGTGTTCGTTTTCATCATCGATCACGACTTTTTTCAGAATACGGCGTTCCGGATCCATGGTGGTCTCCCACAGCTGTTCTGCATCCATCTCACCCAGACCTTTGTAACGCTGGATCTTGTTGTTGCCGTCACGACCGATCTCATTCATCAGCGCATTCATCTCTTCTTCGCTGTAAGCATACCATACCTTGCGGTTCTTCTCGATTTTATACAGAGGAGGAGTCGCTAAATATACATATCCCTGACGAATCAGCTCCGGCATAAAACGATACAGGAAGGTCAGCATCAGAGTACTGATGTGCGCGCCATCTACATCGGCATCGGTCATAATAATGATTTTGTGATAACGAAGCTTGCTGATATCAAAATCCTCATGAATACCGGTACCAAAAGCAGTGATCATGGCACGGATCTCCGCGTTGGCAAACACCTTGTCTGCACGGGCCTTCTCTACATTCAGAATTTTACCACGCAAAGGAAGGATCGCCTGTGTAGCACGGGAACGGGCAGTCTTAGCAGAACCACCTGCAGAGTCACCCTCTACGATAAAAATTTCGCAAAATTGTGGATTTTTATCAGAACAATCCGCAAGTTTACCTGGAAGCGTGGTAGATTCAAGTGCGCCTTTTCTTCTCGTGTTTTCTCTCGCAAGCCTTGCTGCTTCCCTTGCACGTTGCGCCATAATGCACTTAGATAAAACTTCTCTTGCTTTTGCAGGATTTTCTTCTAAGAACGTGCCAAGATATTCGTTCATAGCCTTGGTCACGTAATTACGCATTTCACTATTGCCAAGTTTGGTTTTCGTTTGCCCTTCAAATTGCGGGTCGGTAAGTTTGACCGATATAACCGCAACGATACCTTCACGGCAATCGTCAGACGAAACTTTTTCGTCGCCCTTAAACACGTTTAATTTTTTACCGAAATCGTTTATGATACGTGTTAAAGTATTCTTAAACCCTTCAAGGTGCGTTCCACCTTCTTCGGTGTTTATATTATTTGCAAACGCATAAATAACTTCATTATAAGTTTCCGTGTATTGAAGTGCAACTTCAACTTCCGTGTCCCCGTAGAAAACGTCAAAATAAACGGGTTTTTCAAACATGGGCTTTTTATTTTTGCTTAAATCATCAACGAAATGAGCGATACCGCCTTCGTAGAAGAAAGTGTCTTCTTGTTCACGCTCAGCACGTTTATCGATAAGTTTGATTGTTAGCCCTTTATTCAAATATGCAAGTTCTCTTAAACGAGTTTTAATCGTGTCATAATTAAAATCGGTTGTTTCAAAAATCTCGTCGTCAGGCATAAAGGTGACCCAAGTTCCCGTAAAGTCTGCATTGCCGATAACTTTAAGCGGTGCTTGAGGTATCCCCCTGTTATAAGTTTGTTTGTGATGTTTTCCGTCTTGGAAAACTTCCACGTCAAGCCACTCTGAAAGTGCGTTAACAACAGAAAGACCAACACCGTGCAATCCGCCGGAGATTTTATATCCGCCACCGCCAAACTTTCCGCCAGCGTGAAGTTTAGTTAAAACAACTTGAACAGCCGAAACACCTTCAGTGTGGTGAATAGCGGTGGGAATACCCCTTCCGTTATCCTTAACAGTGCAAGAACCGTCACCGTTGATTTGAACGATTATGGTATCACAATGCCCGTTATTCGCTTCGTCAATAGAGTTGTCAACTATTTCTTGAACCAAATGATGAAGGCCCCTAACGTCCGTAGAACCGATATACATACCAGGTCTTTTGCGCACGGGGTCAAGCCCTTCCAAAACTTGAATTTGACTCTCGCCGTAATTTGCTTCAACTTTCATTTTTTCTTCCATACTACACCTGCGGAAAAATTTATATTTTATATGTAAAAATTATACCATATTTTGAAATTTTTTACAAGTATAAATTGCAATTATTAAAACTATTTATAGTTTTAAAGGCAAAATTTTCTCATTTTTTAACTTTTTTAAATTCACTTATAATTTTTGTTAAAATACACATACTTAAATTAACTTGCAAAGGAGAAAATATATGAAAAAATGTACGACTTGCAAAACTAATTTTGAAGAAAACGACGTTTTTGGTTGCCCGAATTGTGGAGCAAAATTTTGCCCCGAATGCGCAAAAAACACAAAACGAATTTGCCCGTATTGTTATTCAAGTTTAGAATATTGTGAATAATGAAAAAGAGCCTTAAAAAGGCTCTTTATTTTTAACTCATTCCCTGTTCTTTTTCTCTTTTTTTCCACCGAATAAATCCATACGAATCGTTAAATAAAAAAGTAAAAAAGCATGCAACAACAGACAAGCAAGTTATATCGTTAAAACTTTCCATAGTCCATAAAACTATTAAAACAAGGTCGTTAAGAACGAAACCTATTGCGTAATACGAAATTCGGCGCAACATCATGAAAGACGCTAAAAAACTTGTGGCGATTGAAATTGTGCTGACTATAATATTTGGCGTGTGCAATTCTTTCAAAATAAAATAAAAGATGAGCGTGACGGTAGCCGTTAGCCCCAGCGTGACGAATAGTTCGGTTAGCGTTAATTTTCTGATTTTTACGACGTTTTCACCCTTTTTAACGGGGTTTTTTATCCAAGTGACTATCGATGCAACAGATATAGGTGCAGTCATACCCAAATAAGTGATAATTTCACTGTAATATCTATGTTGCAGAGAAGTTATTGCGTATAAAGATGCAAAAATCAAAATTAAAACTTGCCCAAAAACGTCCCCTTTTGCAATAAAAATTAAGGCGGTGACACCAAATGCCGTAGCTATTAAATTTATTACGTTAATTTCTTTAGCAAAAAAATTAGAAGACACCACTATAACAAGCGAAACAAGATATAAAATCCACTCTCTCTTGGTAAGCCTTAAAAAAGGGTTTTTCATAAGTTCTCCACAATAAAAACGCCCATAGCGTTATTTATCTAACGCTACGAACGGCATTAACAATTATAATTCGTGTTTTTTATCGTTAAAAAATTATTTATTTAAAAATCATTTTTAATTTTATCAAATAATTTCTTTTCAAAAATCGCTAAGCCTTTAATTTGGCTTTTTTCAGCTTCTTTTAAGCCTTTTGCGTAAAACATATCAATCAATTCTTTTTCTCCTTTCACGTAAAGCAAATAAGCCAATTTTGCGCGTAAATTTGTCACTGAATTAACTGAATTAAGATATTTTTCAATTTCATAAACGATATCGTCCGCTAAATCTTCATCAAAATCAAAAGTGCAAGCATTGTAAAGAGCGTTTGCTAAAATAGGCGCGCGCAAAGTTTTGGTTGCATCTTCAACAAGCCCTAATAATCTTTCCGTCACCTTTTTAGCATTATCATAATCTTCTTTATCGAGATAATATAAATATCTTGAATTGAGAAGCATGATAAAATTTAAATCGTCTTCTGGTAATTGAGGCAAGTCAAAATAAAGTTTTTCATCAACTTGCGCAGGCGTTTTGCCTTGATATAATTGCGCTTCTATCGAAAGAAGTGAAAGGGTGACTTTAGAAACGTCATCATTTCTTTTTAATCCGTAAAGCACGCCCCCGTCGTTTCGTGTACCATAACTCGATGCAGGCAAAATGCTTGCAAAAAAAGAATACGCCCCAACAGGCAAAAACATTGCTAAAATGCAAAATAACCAAACGGATAAATTTGGAATAAAAAATGCAAAAACACCGATAATCGCAATTACTAAAGATGCCATTGGCCCTGCAATAGTCATTTTTTTAAGGCGATTAGATAAGTTTTCAGAATGCGTAGGTATCATTTCGGTGTACCCTGCTTCTTCACCAAACATAGTAAACGCAAACTTTATTTTATCACCGTATTTATACCACTTAAAAAACCAAACGGTCATCGACGAAAAAGCAAAGCCGTTTTTCTTTCCAACTATAAGGTGTAAAAGTTCATGTGCAAAAGTGTTAACTATCCCAGCAACTATTGCACCAACCAAAAATTTGATTAAAACGTCTACAAGTTGTTCGTTATATCTAGAATTACACACAGAAACTATTACCGTAAGCGAAACAAGCGTAATAACAAGTGAACCTATAAAATTTATAACGTTTTGCCGTCTACTCATATTTTCTCCATATTGATTTTAAGATAGCCTTCAAGGTTGTCTTTTTCGCTGATAGTGATTTCGTTAACCCCAACCGCTTTTGCCATTAAGTATACGATTAAACACCCGCCTGCTATAATTTCAGCGCGTTCAGGTTGAAGTCCTTTAAGTTTTTTTCTCTCATTAACGTTAAGAGAAAAAAGTTTATCAATTAATTTTGAAAGGTTGTGAAGGCTAACAACGTATCCGTCAACTTTGCTTGGGTCATACGGGTCGAGTTCCTGCATGAGAGATGCGATACTCGTTGCCGTGCCACCTATCGCCACGAGTTTAGTTTTTGGAAAAACACCAAACTCTTTTATTTTTTCTAAAATAAATTTCTCTGCTAACAACCTATCTTGCCCACACGCATCCTTTACACGCACAGCACCGATTGCGACGCTTTTAGAAAAAGAAATTTCACCGTTTTCCATTGTGATAAGTTCAGTGCTTGCACCGCCAACGTCTAAAACACCTCCGTCACAACCGTTTAAAGCCCCAGTTAAGCCAAAAA